>NZ_JBJMAB010000014.1:0-167601 GCF_045799175.1 Streptomyces sp. VTCC 41912 | reverse complement strand
CGAACCCGGAAGCTAAGCCTTTCAGCGCCGATGGTACTGCAGGGGGGACCCTGTGGGAGAGTAGGACGCCGCCGAACAAATTTTGATAAAGCCTCGTTCCCCGAGTTTCGACTCGGGGAACGAGGCTTTTTTGCGTTGTACTCCGGAGGGGCGTAGGTAGGGTCGAGAGATGCGTTATGACCTGATCATTTTCGACAATGACGGTGTGCTCGTGGACAGCGAGCCGATCTCCAACGAAATCCTCGCCGGCTATCTCACCGAACTGGGGCACCCGACCACGTACGAGGAATCGCTGCGTGACTACATGGGCGGTTCGGTGCAGCGCATCCGGGACATCGTGCGGGAGAGATCCGGTCGAGCGCTGCCGGGAGACTTCGAGGCCGGTTTCCACACGCTGGTCTTTGACGAGTTCCGCCGACGGCTGGAACCGGTGCCCGGCGTGCGGACGGTGCTGGAGAAGCTGGCCGCGGACGGTGTGCCCTACTGCGTCGGGTCGTCAGGGAGCCATGAGCGGATCCGGGTGGCGCTGACGAAGACCGGGCTGTTCGAGCGGTTCGGGGCGGAGCGGATCTTCTCGTCGCAGGACGTGGGACGCGGCAAGCCGGCGCCGGACCTGTTCCTGCACGCCGCGAGGGAGATGGGTGTCGAGCCCGGGCGGTGCGCGGTGATCGAGGACAGCCCGCTGGGGGTGCGGGCGGCGGTGGCCGCCGGGATGGACGTGTACGGGTTCACGGCGATGACGCCGGCCGCGAAGCTGGCGGACGCCGGCGCGACCGCGCTGTTCAGCGACATGGCGGAACTGCCGCAGGTGTTGCAGTAGGGAGCGGTGGGGCGGGGCACGTCGGCCGGTGTTGGTGTGCGGAGGGCGTGACTCCTCGTACGCCAGTGGGAATTGGGTCGGTGATCCATCTACCCAGCGGTAGCCGGGAGTTCTAGGCTGACCGGCCATGACGCCCCCTCAGGTACCGGGTGCACGGCTGCGGCACGGCCGGGTCGCGCTCGCCCTCAGCTTCTTCGTCCAGGGGGCGGTCTTCGCCCTGCTCGTGACCCGGATACCGGCCATCCAGGTGCGCTACGGCATCTCGGACGGGCTGCTGCCGGCCTTCCTGGCGGCCGTTCCGGTGCTCGCCGGGGCCGGCAGCGTCGGCACCGAGCACCTGGTGAAGCGGGTCTCGCCGAAGACGGTGCTGCGCTGCGTGCAGCCGGTCGTCTGCCTGGCGCTGCTGGCCGTCGGCGCGGTCGGTTCGTTGGCGCAAGTGGCAGTGGCGCTGGCCGTGTTCGGGCTGACGGTGGGGGCCCTGGACGCGTCGATGAACATGCTCGGGGTGAGCCTCCAGCGGGCCTACGGACGCAGCATCATGCTCGGGTTCCACGCGGCGTACAGCCTGGGCGGGATCGTCGGGGCCTCGCTGGCGTGGGTGGGCGCGCACGGGCAACTGCCGCTGTGGTCGCTGTACGGGCCGGTGGTGGCGGTGTCGGTGCCGCTGGTGCTGCTGAGCGGCCGGTGGCTGGTGGGCAGGGGCGACGAGGAGGGTGGGGGCGAGGGGACGGGGCGGCCCGCGACGGGGGCCGGTTCGCCGGTCGCCATGCGGCTGCTGTTGCCGCTGTGCCTGGTGATGGCGTTCGCGTATATCGGGGACTCGACGGTCTCCAACTGGAGCGCGAAGTACCTCCAGGACGTCCTGGGCAGCTCGGAGCAGCTGGCGACGGTTCCGTACAACGTGTACATGGTGACGACGCTGCTCGGACGGACGGTAGGTGACCTGGGGGTGCGGCGTTTCGGTCCGGCCCCGGTGGTGCGGACCGGAACCGTGGTGGCGGCGGTCGGCTTCGCGGTCGTGGCGGCGGCGCCGGACGCCTGGGTCGGGATGGTCGGGTTCACACTGCTGGGCTTCGGGCTGTGCGTCATCGTGCCGCAGACCTTCGCGGCGGCCGGGCGGTACGCGGTCGAGCGGCACGGTCCGGAGGCTTCGGACCCGACCATCGCGCGCCTGAACATCTTCAATTACGTCGGTTTCCTGATCGGTTCTCCGCTGGTGGGGGCGCTCGGGGACGCCTGGAGCTACCGCGGCGCGATGCTCGTGCCGATGGCCCTGGTGCTGGTGACTTTGGTGTACGCCCGCTCGTTCGGGTCGTCTCCGGCCAGATACGGTGACGACCATGAGCGGCCGCGCACAGTTGATGTGGGACGAGGCAGTAACGGGCTATGACTTCGGGCCGGGGCATCCGATGGACCCCGTCCGGCTCGCCCTGACGATGCGGCTGGTGGAGGCGTACGAGCTCCACCGGGGGCCGCTGGAGGTGGTGGCGGCCAAGCCGGCGGGTGACTCGACGCTGCGGCTGGTGCACCGGGAGGACTACGTCGCGGCGGTCCGCCGGGCCTCCGCCGATCCGGCCTCCGCGGACGTCGCCTACGGGCTGGGGACCGAGGACGACCCGGCGTTCGCGGGGATGCACGAGGCGTCGGCGCTGATCGCGGGGCAGTCGGTGGGCGCCGCGGAGGCCGTCTGGCGCGGTGAGGCGGAGCACGCGGTGAACTTCGCGGGCGGCCTGCACCACGCGATGCCCGGCGGCGCCTCCGGTTTCTGCATCTACAACGACGCGGCGCTGGCCATCGCCAGGCTCCTGGAACTGGGGGCCGAACGGGTGGCGTACGTGGACGTGGACGTGCACCACGGCGACGGTGTCCAGGCGGCGTTCTGGGAGGACCCGCGGGTGCTGACGATCTCCCTGCACGAGCATCCGCGGACGCTGTTCCCGCAGACCGGCTGGCCGGAGGAGACCGGCGGTGAGGGCGCGGAGGGCAGCGCGGTGAACGTGGCGCTGCCGGCCGGCACGGGGGACGCGGGCTGGCTGCGGGCCTTCCACGCGGTGGTGCCGGAGCTGCTGGCCGCGTTCCGGCCGCAGGTCCTGGTCACGCAGCACGGAGCCGACACCCACTTCGAGGACCCGCTCGCGCACCTCGCGGTGAGCCTGGACGCGCAGCGGGCCGCGGCCGAGTCCTGCCACGCGCTGGCCCACGAGCACGCCGAGGACCGCTGGATTGCGCTCGGGGGCGGTGGCTACGCGGTGGTGGACGTCGTGCCGCGCAGTTGGACGCACCTGGCGGCGATCGCCGGGCACCGGCCGATCGACCCGACGTCGTCGGTACCGGAGGCGTGGCGGCACGAAGTGTTCCGCAGGACACGGCAGTTGGCGCCGCTGCGGATGACGGACGGTCGGACGCCGTACTGGCGGGACTTCGCCGACGGCGGTTACGACCCGGCGGACCGGCTCGACCAGGCGGTGCTGGCCACGCGGCGGGCGGTGTTCCCGTCCCACGGTCTGCTGCCGTGAGGTGAGGCGGGGCCGCCCTAGGGGGTGGGCGAACGGATCCCGTAGGGGTTCTGAGCGCCCCCTGCGGGGCCACAACGTGGTGGGGTGGGCGGGTATTCCGTCCCCAGCCGCAGGAGTCGTGAAGCGGACAGTTGCCCCGGGTGCGGGGCGTCCCGAGTGCGGGGGCGCCCCGGGGCCTGGGGTTCGGCGGGCCCGGGGCGCGGCGGGAACTGGGGTGCGGCGGGGCCTCGGTTGAGGCGAGGGTGCCGCCCCGGCTGGGGGCTTCCCGGGCGGTTGCTGCCCCCAGATGTGTGACTACCCGTCGGTTAGGGCATTCGCCCTGCGGCCAACCGGTCAGCATGGGGGCCGTGTTGGGCACCGGGGCGCTGCGGGCGCACCTGATCGAGGCGGGGCTCGCGGGGACGATCGCGACCACGCGGGAGCAGAGTCTGCGGCGGTACCGGCTCTTCGCGGCCCGTGACCCGCGGGCGCTGCTGGGGTTGGATCCCGAGGGGGACTGGTCCTACGGCGACGTCCTGCGGCTGATGGGGCGGAAGTGCGGTGTTTCGGCCGATCCGGCGCACACTTCCGGTCTGGATGTGATCGACCCGGAGCGGACGATCGGGGCCTTGGACGCGTTCGCCGACCGGGTCGCCGCGGCGGCCGGTCAGCGGCTCCCGGTGCTGCTCGGCACGGGTCATCCGCACCGGCTGTGGGAGTTCTACGCCGTCCTCGCAGACGCCCTCTCGTCGGTGGGCTGCCCCGTCCTCACCCCCGCGCATGGCCATCGTGTCGACATAGCGACCCGGTTCGGGGTACGCACCCGGGTCCTCGATTACGTACGGGGAGTCGCGCTGATGCGCGAACCCGGCGTGCGGGGCGCACCTGCCGAGGGGGGCGTGCACACCCACTCGCCGCTGCCGGTGCGGACCGCACTGGAGGCCGCGGCGACCTCCGGGGGGTCGCTTCCGGGGTTGGTCATCGGGGACCACGGTTGGGTCTGCGGAGCAGGTCAGCTGGGCATCGAGGCGATTGGGCTGGCGGACGCCGACGACCCCGCGCCGTTCGTCGGAGAGGCGGAGGGGCGGCTGTCCGCGGTGGTGCCGCTCGACGATGCCGTCCGGTCCGTGGACTATCGACCACTGACGCGCTATGTCCTCAATCGAGCAAGTCTGTCCTGATAGGCGGCCGTTCGCTGCTCCTCTTCCCCACTCGCATCACCCGCCCCTAATCTGGGGAGTGAACGCATGGCGACGAAGAGTCACCGGAGGGGAAGCCGGTGCCCGTCTTATGCGGAAGGTGCAGGTGTGTGATGGCTGCGGACCAGAGGCCGTTGAACGAGGTTGTGTTCCTGACAGTGGCGGAGGTCGCCACGGTGATGCGAGTGTCGAAGATGACCGTGTACCGCCTGGTGCACAGCGGTCATCTGCCCGCGATCCGCGTGGGGCGGTCCTTCCGGGTGCCGGAGCAGGCCGTCCACGACTACCTCCGGGAATCGTATGTGGGGGTGGAGTCGGCCTGACCGCTCGTTCGACGACCCTCGGATTACGCGGTACGGCCGGCGCCGGGTACCCTGGCCCGATGTAGGTAGTGTGGGCTCGGACGCCCCGCACCGAGTGATTCGAAGTGAGCGAGGGTAGTCGTGGGCTCTGTTATCAAGAAGCGGCGCAAGCGGATGGCGAAGAAGAAGCACCGCAAGCTGCTCAAGCGCACCCGCGTCCAGCGTCGCAACAAGAAGTAAGCGACGCTGATCGCGATTTCGCGGCCCCTCATCGCCCTCGGGCGGTGAGGGGCCGCGGTGCTTTCGTGCGGCGTTTTTGTGGGCCGTATGGACGGAGGTGGTACGCAAATGTCGCTCCGGGCACTGCGCGGTCATCACCGTGCAACACCGACCCGATAGCGTGAGCGGCACAGCTCGTCGCAGGCGGAAGCCGCGGCCGGTAAGGAGGGCTGATCTTGGGCAACGTCGTGCTCGTCACGGGCGCCGCACGGCAGCTGGGGGGCCGGTTCGTCCGCCGGATCCAGCGCGATCCCGACGTCGAGCGGGTGATCGGGGTCGATGCCGTGGCGCCGGAGCACCACCTCGGCGGCGCCGAATTCCTCAAGGCCGACATCCGGCATCCGGCGATCGCCCGGGTCCTGGCCGAGACGGGCGTGGACACCGTCGTCCACATGGACATCAACGGCACGCCCCTGGGCAGCCGCGGTGGCCGGGCCTCCGTCAAGGAGACCAACGTCATCGGCACCATGCAGCTGCTCGGCGCCTGCCAGAAGGCGCCGCACGTCCAGCGCGTGGTGATCAAGTCCAGCACCAGCGTGTACGGCTCCGCGCCCCGGGATCCGGCCGTCTTCACCGAGAACACCCCGCCCAAGTCGCTGCCCAGCGGTGGCTTCGCCAAGGACACCGTCGAGGTCGAGGGGTACGTCCGCGGCTTCGCCCGGCGCCGGCCCGACGTGGCGGTCTGCGTGCTGCGGTTCGCCAACATCCTCGGACCGTGCGCGGACTCCCCGCTCGCCGAGTACTTCTCGCTGCCCGTCCTGCCCACCGTCCTCGGCTACGATCCGCGGCTGCAGTTCGTCCACGAGGACGACGCCATCGACGTGCTGCGGATCGCCGCCGCCGCGCCCCGCCGCGGCACCCTCAACAGCGGCACGTTCAACATCGCGGGGGACGGGGTCCTGCTGCTCTCGCAGGTCTCCCGGCGCCTGGGGCGGCCCACCCTCCCGCTCTTCCTGCCCACCGTGACGTGGGCCGGCACCGCCGTGCGGTCCCTCGGCATCACCGACTTCTCCCCGGAGCAGATCCGGATGCTGACCCACGGCCGGGTCGTGGAGACCACGCAGATGCGCGAGACACTGGGATTCCACCCCAGCTACACGACGGCGGAGACCTTCGAGGAATTCGCCCGCAGCCGCGGACCCGGGCTGCTGCCGCCCGCGTCCCTCGCCCGCACCGTCGACCGGCTCGCCGGCGTGCTGTCCGCACGTCGCGGCGCGAGCCAGTGAGGAGTTCAGCCACCATGGCGGACGCCAAGGTCATCCCGTTCGGCGAGGAGCCCCGGGCGCGCCGCAAGGCCCGGCGGGCCGGGCACGGCGGGCGGGGCACGGCGCTGGCGCCGGTGCCGGAGGCCCGCACCGACCCGGAGCCGCCGCCGGCCCCGCGCCCGACCGGCGGCCGGACCCTGGACGAGCGGATCGCGGGCGGGCTGGCCTTCCTGCGCCGCCGGATCACCGGCGACTACGAGGTCGACGACTTCGGCTACGACGAGGAGCTGACCGACCAGGTCCTGATGTCGCTGCTGCGGCCGCTGTACGACAAGTACTTCCGGGTCGAGGTGAAGGGGATGGAGAACATCCCCGCCGAGGGCGGTGCGCTGATCGTCGCCAACCACTCCGGGACGCTGCCGCTGGACGGTCTGATGCTCCAGGTCGCGGTGCACGACAACCACCCGGCGCAGCGCCACCTGCGGCTGCTGGCGGCCGACTTGGTGTTCGTGCTGCCGGTGATGAACGAGTTGGCCCGCAAGGCCGGGCACACCCTGGCCTGTGCGGAGGACGCCCAGCGGCTGCTGGAGCGCGGGGAGATCGTCGGGGTGATGCCGGAGGGCTTCAAGGGCATCGGGAAGCCGTTCGCGGACCGCTACAAGCTCCAGCGCTTCGGGCGGGGCGGCTTCGTCTCCACGGCGCTGAAGGCCGGGGTGCCGATCGTGCCGTGCTCGATCGTGGGCGCCGAGGAGATCTACCCGATGATCGGGAACGCCAAGACCCTGGCGCGGGTGCTGGGGCTGCCGTACTTCCCGATCACGCCGACCTTCCCGTGGCTGGGGCCGCTCGGTGCGGTGCCGCTGCCGACGAAGTGGACGATCCAGTTCGGCGAGCCCATCGCGACCGACGGCTATCCGGCCGAGGCGGCGGACGACCCGATGCTGATGTTCAACCTGACCGACCAGGTCCGGGAGACCATCCAGCACACCCTCTACAAGCTGCTCGTGCAGCGGCGCTCGGTGTTCTTCTGAGGGAGGACCGGAAGAACACCGAGCGCCGCTGAACCGCTGCGCCGTCCGCCGCGGGACGGTGCCCGGCGGCGGGTCGCGCTACTTGGGCAGGCTGTCGCCGTCGATGCCCAGGTCGGGCAGGAGCCCGGGCAGCAGCGGTGGCAGTGTGACGTCGGGCTGGCCGGCGCCCTCCTTGCCGTGGCTGCCGTCGTGCGGCGAGGCGCTGCCCTTGCCGGGCGGGCCGAGCAGGCCGCCCGTATTGCCGCCGAGCAGGCCGTCCTGCTCCGGGGACGGCGAGGCCGAGGGGCGCGGGGCCTGCTCGGCGGTGCCGTGGGAGCCGGACGCGGACCCGCTGCCGGCCGGGGACGGGCGGCGGCCGCGGTCGGTGCCGCCGCCGTCGGCCGGCGTGTCGCGGTGGCGGTTGTGGGACTCCGGGCCCTGTGGGAGCAGCGAGCGGAGCGGGCCGACCTCATCGTCTATGGCGTCGAAGACCGAACTCACCTCGTCGCGCACGTCGGTGAGCTGCACCGGGAGCCGGTCGCGCAGCTGCGTCCAGGTGTTGCGGTGCGACTTGGTGAAGGAGCTCAGCGTCTGGATGGGGCCGAGCGAACCGTCGCGTTCGTAGGCCGCGTGCAGCAGGCGGTGCCCCTCGCCCGCGTCGTGGCGGACGCCGGCCAGGGCCCGGCGGACCTCGGCGAGCTGCTCGTGGTCGAGCTGGGCGGCTCGACCACGCTCCATCAGGCGGCGGGCCTCCAGCATCCGGGTGGACGCCTGGTCGAGATAGAGCCGGCCGCGGTCGGAGTCGTCGCCCGCCATGGTGAGCTGGAGGTCCTCCATGCCCCGCTTGAGGCCGTAGAGGGAGTCGCCGGGGAGGGCGTCGGTGCTGGCCATGGCGACGCCGCTGAACGCGCCGGCGGCGACGCCGACCGTCAGACCGCCGGCTGCCAGGCCCTTGGAGAGCCGGGAGCGCGGGCGCAGCCGGCCGAGTGATTTCGTGGCGCGGTGCGCGCCTCCCGCTTCGCGTTGCTCGGGCACCCGGGCGTCGCCGGACGGGGCGCCTTCGGCGAAGGCGGCCTCCATCGCGGCGATGAGCTGGGCGCGCTGGACTGTCTTGACCTCGGCGGCCATCTCCGGCTTCGGGAGTTCCCCGAGGCCGTCAGCGACCGCCAATAGCCCTGCGTCTGCCGGCGTCTGTGCCGGACTGTCGACCTGGTCCTCGGTCGCCGCGCCCTTGAGCTCCTGCTCCTCCAGGGCTTGGGCGAAGGCGTTGGCCCGCCGGTGCACCGAGACATTCGTGATCACGGGCGGCACCTCCTCTCGTCATCCCGCTCGACTCCCCGGACTGGCATTGACTATCCAGACGGGCCGGATGGTTGCACGCCGTTGTCCGCGGCCACTCGAACGAGTGAGAGGCAGCGGGCATGGCGTGACCGCGTGGAGCCTGCATCCCGCACAACGAGCGGCGCGGCACTCGGGTTACGCACTCACGATGATCTGACCGTCAGGGCATGCCTGGTCACCAACGGTGAGCGGTGGGCGGGGTGTTGGGGGTGGCGGAGGGGTCGGGCGTCAGCGGGCGTCGTCGGGGAGGAGCCGCGCCAGGGTGCGGACGGCCCGGTACTGGAGGGTCTTGATGGCGCCCTCGTTCTTGCCCATGACGCGGGCGGTCTCGGCGACCGAGAGGCCCTGGAGGAAGCGAAGGGTGACGCATTCCTGCTGTTGGGGGTTGAGCTTGCGGACCGCCTCCAACAGGGCGGCGTTGGAGAGGGATTCGAGGACCGAGTCCTCGGGGCTGCGCTCGACCTCGTTGGCGTCGAGCATCTCTCCGGTGGTGACTTCCAGGCGGAAGCGGGAGGACTTGAAGTGGTCGGCGACGAGGTTGCGGGCGATCGTCACCAGCCAGGCGCCGAAGTCCCGCCCCTGCCAGGTGAACGTGCCGATGCGGCGCAGGGCGCGGAGGAAGGTCTCACTGGTGAGGTCCTCGGCCGTGGCGCGGCCGCCCACGCGGTAGTAGATGTAGCGGTAGACGGTGTCGGCGTACTGGTCGTAGAGCCGGCCGAAGGCGTCGGCCTCGCCGGCTTGGGCGCGTTCGACGAGGTCCATCATGCGGCGGCTGTCGCTGTCCGCGGGGCGCCGTGCGGTGGTGGTGCCGGTGCCGGCGCGGCGGGTTCTCCCGGCGGTGGCGGCCTTGCCGACCGCAGCGCTCCCGTCAGCCAGCGCGTAGCAGGGGCCGGTGGGGACGGCTGTGGCGAATGCGGGGACGGCGTACGCGGTGGGGACAAAACTGCGCAGGTGGTCGACGAGTGTCGTACGCAGCGTAGCCAGGCCCGAGGCGTCAACCCCGACGTGTGGGTACACGGGACTCCCAGAGGCAGAGCTTCCATCACGTGCAGTGCGGGACCGTTCACTCGTCGTAGGGACGTGTGGGTTCCGGAATGCGTCTGAGGAGAATAACGCTTCGTACAGGCAGCGCTACACCCAGTTGCTCAAATCATCGATTACTTACGTTCCGTGTTCGGTTGGTGGCGGATCAAGTATCGAATATTGAGCAACTATTGATCGGAAGGGAGCGCAATCTGCCTGGTTGGAGGGCGTGTTGTGGCTAACCGCCAGGAAAGGGACTGACGGGGCCACGGCGGGGGTAGGGAGTGCGGATGGCCCGCCGCCGGGGCCGTCGATCAAGGACGGTCAGCGACGGCGGCGCTGGAGGGCCGCGGCGGCCGCCGCGCCGCCCGCGAGCGCGCCCACCCCGGCGGCCGCCGGGATGCCGATCCGGACCGCCTTGCGCCCGGTGCGGTAGTCGCGCACCCGCCAGCCGTGCTCCCTGGCGTGCTTGTGCAGCCGGGTGTCGGGGTTGATCGCGTAGGGGTGGCCGACGAGCGAGAGCATCGGGATGTCGTTGGCCGAGTCGCTGTAGGCGGCGCAGTGCGAGAGGTCCAGGCCCTCGGCGCCGGCCAGGGCGCGCACCGCCTCGGCCTTCGCCGGGCCGTGCAGCGGTTCGCCGACCAGCTTGCCGGTGTAGACGCCGCCGACGGACTCGGCGACCGTGCCGAGGGCGCCGGTCAGGCCCAGGCGGCGGGCGATGATCGTGGCGGTCTCGACGGGTGCGGCGGTCACCAGCCAGACCTTCTGGCCGGCGTCGAGGTGGGCCTGGGCCAGTGCGCGGGTGCCGGGCCAGACGCGCTCGGCCATGTACTCGTCGTAGATCTCCTCGCCGATCGTCATGAGCTCGGCGACGCGGTGGCCCTGGACGATGGAGAGCGCGCTGTTGCGGACGTCCGCCATGTGCTCGGGGTTCTCCGAGCCGGCGAGGCGGAAGTAGACCTGCTGCCAGGCGAAGCGGGCCAGGTCGCGCTTGTGGAAGAAGCGGCGCTTGTACAGGCCGCGGCCGAAGTGGAAGAGGGCGGCGCCCTGCATGACGGTGTTGTCGAGGTCGAAGAAGGCGGCCGCGCTGGTGTCCCCGGCGACCGGGAATTCCGGTTCGGCCGGGGCCTCGGTGGGCGGCGCCTCCTGGGACGACTTCCGGGCGGCCTCGGCCGCGGCCTCGCCGGCGAGCACGCTGCGTGCCGTGGCGGGGCGTCGGCGGCGGGTGAACCACCCCGTGGGGAAGAGCGCCCCGGCGGGGCTCCGGTCGGGGCGGTGAGCGGGCGACGGGCGGGCCATGCGGCTAGCGTAGCCAGTTTGTTCGGTGCTTCCGGTTACGGGCGCGTGTCTGGAAGCAGCGGGGCCGCCGACGGTTGCGTTAAGGCCATCCGAGGGGCCGCCCGGCGCGGGCGCGGCCCGGGGTGCGGTGGCGCTCAGGCGCCCAGTGCGGTGCGCAGGCGCCGGGGGTCGACGCGCCAGAAGTCGTGCTGGGCACCGTCCACGAGGACGACCGGAATCTGTTCCCAGTACTTGCGGTGCAGCTCGGCGTCCTCGGTGATGTCCTTCTTCTCCCAGGACGCCCCGGTCTCGGCGCACACCTCCTCGATCACCGCCTGCGCGTCGTCGCACAGGTGGCAGCCCGGCTTCCCGATCAGGGTGACCATCCGGTCGGCGGGGCTCTTGCGGGGGGTGCGGCTGAACAAGGGGGCCATGGGGTCATTGTGCCGGTTCGGGGCGGCGCTCCCCGTGGATGGTTTCGCTTACCATCAATGGGCGATTTGTTGGTTTCCGGGGGTATAGCGGTGAGGAGTGAGGGCGCGTGCTCCCGTCGGTGCTGCCGCGAATCGCCGGTGGCGTGCGTGAACGGCGTGGTGCGGGAGTTGGTTCCGCGGACACCCGTAAAAGCTGCGTGAGCCCCATCACTTTGGCCGGACAAAGCGGACACCATCTTTGTGCACGCGTTCACAAAGACATAGCCTGCAAGAGACAGGGCGGTCGGGTTTCCGACGGTCGTCCGCAGCCCCGCTCTACCCGCAGGAGCACCGTGGCAACTGGCCGAACTCACCGACCGGCGACCCGAAGCCGAGGCATCCCCGAGGCCACCGTCGCCCGGCTACCGCTGTATCTGCGTGCACTGACCGCGCTCTCCGAGCGTTCGGTCCCCACGGTGTCCTCCGAGGAGCTCGCGGCCGCTGCGGGAGTCAACTCCGCGAAACTGCGCAAGGACTTCTCCTACCTCGGCTCCTACGGGACCCGGGGCGTCGGCTACGACGTGGAGTACCTCGTCTACCAGATCTCGCGGGAGCTCGGCCTCACCCAGGACTGGCCCGTGGTCATCGTCGGTATCGGCAACCTCGGCGCCGCGCTCGCCAACTACGGCGGCTTCGCCTCCCGCGGCTTCCGGGTCGCCGCGCTGATCGACGCGGATCCGGCCATGGCCGGCAAGCCGGTCGCGGGCATCGCGGTCCAGCACACCGACGAGCTGGAGCAGATCATCCAGGACAACGGCGTCTCGATCGGCGTGATCGCCACGCCGGCCGGCGCCGCCCAGCAGGTCTGCGACCGCCTGGTCGCCGCCGGCGTCACCTCGATCCTGAACTTCGCGCCGACCGTGCTGACCGTCCCCGACGGGGTCGACGTCCGCAAGGTCGACCTCTCCATAGAGCTGCAGATCCTCGCCTTCCACGAGCAGCGCAAGGCGGGCGAGGAGACCGGCCAGGGCGGTTCGGAGGCGGCGGAGGGCCTGGAGGGCACGCCGGCGCCGCCGGCCCGTGCCGCGGCCGCCGCGACCGACCGCAAGGGACCTGACGGGGACGTCCCCGCCGTGATGCCGGCATGAGTCTCCTCGTCGTCGGGCTGAGCCACCGCAGTGCGCCGGTGAGCGTGCTGGAGCGGGCCGCGCTGGCCCCCGGGAGCCGCGGCAAGCTGCTCCAGGACGTGGTGTCGGCGGAGCCGGCCACCGAGTCCGCGGTGCTCTCCACCTGCAACCGCATCGAGCTCTACGCCGACGTGGACAAGTTCCACGCCGGTGTCGCCGAGCTGTCCACCCTCCTGGCCCGCCACTGCGGCGTCGGTCTGGAGGAGCTGACCCCCTACCTCTACGTCCACTACGAGGACCGTGCCGTCCACCACCTGTTCTCGGTGGCCTGCGGCCTGGACTCCATGGTGGTCGGCGAGGGTCAGATCCTCGGGCAGATCAAGGACGCGCTGGCCGTCGCCCAGGAGCAGCACACCGCCGGGCGGCTGCTCAACGACCTCTTCCAGCAGGCCCTGCGGGTCGGCAAGCGGGCGCACAGCGAGACCGGCATCGACAAGGCCGGCCAGTCGCTGGTCACCTTCGGCCTGGAGCAGCTGGCCGGCGGTGCGGACGTCGCCGGTTGGGCGCGCGGCAAGCGGGCGCTGGTGATCGGCGCCGGCTCGATGTCCTCGCTGGCCGCCACCACCCTCGTCCGCAGCGGCGTCGGCGAGCTCGTCGTCGCCAACCGGACGGTGGCGCGCGCCCAGCGCCTGGTGCAGATCCTCACCGAGCCGGGCGGGCCGGGCGCCGCGACCGGGCTGACCGCCCGCGCCCTCGCCATGGACGCCGTCGAGGCGGAGCTGGTCCGCGCCGAGATCGTCATCTCCTGCACCGGGGCGTCCGGGCTGGTGCTGACCGGTGAGCAGGTCGCCGCCGCGCTGGCCGGCCGCGACGGCCGGATGTGGCTGCTCGACCTGGCCATGCCGCGCGACGTCGACGCCGCGGCGCACCGGATCGACGGGGCCCGCCTGGTCGACATCGAGTCGCTGGCCGAGGCGTCCGCGGACGCGCCGATGGCCGCCGACGTGGACAAGGTCCGTGCCCTCGTCGCCGACGAGGTCGCCGCCTTCGGCGCCGCCCAGCGGGCCGCGCACATCACCCCCACCGTGGTCGCCCTGCGCACGATGGCCGCGGACGTCGTCAGCAGCGAGATCACGCGACTCGACGGCCGCCTCCCCGACCTCGACGACAAGCAGCGGGCGGAGATCACCCAGACCGTCCGCCGGGTCGTCGACAAGCTCCTGCACGCGCCCACCGTGCGGGTCAAACAGCTCGCCAGCGAGCCCGGCGGTGCCGGGTACGCGGACGCCCTGCGGGAGCTCTTCGACCTCGACCCCCAGACGGTCGCGGCCGTCAGCAGGGCCGACACCCGAGCAGACCAGCACGACGCCGCACGGGAGCGGGCATGACCGACAGCACGATGAGCCCCCTGCGCCTGGGCACCCGGCGCAGCAAGCTCGCCATGGCCCAGTCCGGGCAGGTGGCCGAGGCGGTGCGCGACCTGACCGGCCGCCCCGTGGAACTGGTGGAGATCACCACCTACGGCGACACCTCCCGCGAACATCTGGCGCAGATCGGCGGCACCGGCGTCTTCGTCTCGGCGCTGCGCGACGCGCTGCTGGCCGGCGAGATCGACTTCGCCGTCCACTCGTTGAAGGACCTGCCGACGACGCAGCCCGCGGAGCTGGCCCTGGCGGCCATACCCGTGCGGGTGGACCCCCGGGACGCGCTGATCGCGCGGGACGGGCTCACCTTCGAGGAACTTCCCGACGGCGCCCGCGTGGGCACCGGCTCGCCCCGGCGGATGGCGCAGCTCAACGCGTGGGCCACGACGCTGGGCAAGCGCATCGAGACCGTCCCGGTCCGCGGGAACGTCGACACCCGGATCGGCTTCGTCGAGAAGGGCGAGTTGGACGCGGTGGTGCTGGCCGCCGCCGGCCTCACCCGGATCGGCCGGATCGACGAGGCGACGCAGCTGCTGTCGCCCGACGTGATTTTGCCCGCCCCCGGCCAGGGGGCACTGGCGATCGAGTGTGTCGCGGCCAACGCGCACCTCGTCGCCGCGCTCGCCGAGCTCGACGACCCGGTCACCCGGGCCGCCGTGACCGCCGAGCGCTCCCTGCTCGCCGCCCTGGAGGCCGGCTGTTCCGCCCCCGTGGGGGCACTCGCCGACCTTTCCCCAAGCTCTCGACTTCGTTCGAGCAGGGGAGGCCCCAAGGCCGACGAGCAGGCTGTCACCGAAATGCACCTGCGCGGAGTCGTCGGCACGCTCGACGGCAGCACGTTGGTGCAGCTGTCCACCACCGGGCACGTACCTGCCTCTCTTGCCGACGAGTCGGTCCCGCTTCGCATGGGCCGGGAACTCGCCGTCGAGATGCTCGCAAAGGGTGCGGCCGGTCTTATGGGGGAGCGAGCACTTTGAACCCCACCGCCCCAAACCACTCCGCCTCCGGTCAGGTCACCTTCCTGGGTGCCGGGCCGGGAGACCCGGGTCTGCTGACGTTGCGTGCCGTTGAGGCGCTGGCCTCCGCGGACGTCCTCATCGCCGACCCGCAAGTCCTGGACGTCGTGCGTGTGCACGCACGCGCACAGGTGGACACTCCGTTGCAGGCGTCAGCTGACGCGGCGTCAATCCCCGGCAGCCCCCCGGGCGTTTCCGCCCTTCGGGACACCGCCAATCTTGTCATGGGGGCCGCGCGCGCCGGCAAGCGGGTCGTCCGTGCGGTGACCGGAGACCCCGGTCTCGACGGCTACGTCGCCGAGGAGATGCTGGCGTGCGCCGCCGAGGGCATCGTCTTCGAGGTCGTCCCCGGCATCGCCGCCGCGGTCGGCGTGCCCGCGTACGCCGGTGTGCCGCTGCGCGACGCCCAGGGCACCGACGTCCGCTTCGTCGACGCCCGCAGCGCCGACGACCGCTGCTGGACCGAGCTGGGCGCCAGCGACGCCACCGCGGTGGTCTCCACCACCTTGGACTCGGTGGCCGCGGCCGCCGGGGAACTGGTGGCCGGGGGCCGCAAGCCGGACACCCCGATGACCGTCACGGTCGCCGGCACCACCACCCGGCAGCGCACCTGGACCGCCACCCTCGGGAGCGTCGCCCAGGTGCTCAAGGCCGCCAAGGTGCTGCCGTCGCCGGACGGCGGGCAGCCGGTCATAGCCGTGGTCGGCGAGCGCAGTGCCGCGGCCCAGCGCGACCAGCTCTCGTGGTTCGAGAACAAGCCGCTGTTCGGCTGGCGGGTGCTGGTCCCGCGGACCAAGGAGCAGGCCGCGTCGCTCTCCGACCAGCTCGTCTCGTACGGTGCGGTGCCGCACGAGGTCCCGACCATCGCCGTGGAGCCGCCGCGCACCCCGCAGCAGATGGAGCGCGCGGTCAAGGGCCTGGTCACCGGCCGCTACGAGTGGATCGCCTTCACCTCGGTCAACGCCGTCAAGGCGGTCCGGGAGAAGTTCGAGGAGTACGGGCTGGACGCGCGGGCGTTCGCCGGGATCAAGGTCGCGGCGGTCGGCGAGCAGACCGCCAGGGCGCTGGTCGCCTTCGGCGTGAAGCCGGACCTGGTGCCCAGTGGCGAGCAGTCCGCGGCCGGGCTGCTGGAGGACTGGCCGCCCTACGACCCGGTCTTCGACCCGATCGACCGCGTCTTCCTGCCGCGCGCCGACATCGCCACCGAGACGCTGGTGGCGGGGCTGATCGAGCTGGGGTGGGAGGTCGACGACGTGACCGCCTACCGGACCGTGCGCGCCTCGCCGCCGCCGGCCGAGACCCGCGAGGCGATCAAGGGCGGCGGCTTCGACGCCGTGCTGTTCACCTCGTCCTCGACCGTGCGCAACCTCGTCGGCATCGCCGGCAAGCCGCACAACGTCACCGTGATCGCCTGCATCGGCCCGGCCACCGCCAAGACGGCCGAGGAGCACGGGCTGCGGGTGGACGTGATGTCGCCCGAGCCGTCGGTGCACAAGCTGGCCGAGGCGCTCGCGGAGTTCGGGGCGGCGCGGCGCGACGTGGCGCTGGAGGCCGGCGACCCGGTCACCCGCCCCAGCGAGCGCCGGCCGGGCTCGCGCCGACGGGCCCGTAGCTGAGCGTCGGTAGGCACCGTGGTGGAAGGGCGTCCCCGTTTCGGGGGCGCCCTTCCGCTCGTCCGCGGTCGTCGGCGGCCCTCGTCGCGGCCCGTCCGCCCGACGTTGCGTCGGCAAAGGCGGGTGCGGGGCGGGCGTAGCGTGGAGGGCATGACGAAGTACGGAAGCTTCCCGGGGGCGCGGCCGCGGCGGCTGCGCACCACCCCCGCCATGCGGCGGATGGTCGCGGAGTACCGCCTGCATCCGGCCGAACTCATCCTCCCGGCGTTCGTGCGCGAGGGCGTCGCCGCGCCGGTGCCGATCTCCGCGATGCCGGGCGTCGTCCAGCACACCCGCGACACCCTGCGCAAGGCCGCCGTCGAGGCGGTCGAGGCCGGGGTCGGCGGCATCATGCTGTTCGGCGTGCCGGAGGACGCCAACAAGGACGCGGTCGGCACGGCGGGCACGGACCCGGACGGCATCTTGCAGCTCGCCATCCGGGACGTGAAGGCCGAGGTCGGCGACGACCTGGTGATCATGTCGGACCTGTGCCTGGACGAGTACACCGACCACGGCCACTGCGGGGTGCTGGACGCCGACGGGCGGGTCGACAACGACGCGACGCTGGACCGGTACGCGGAGATGGCGCAGGTGCAGGCCGACGCGGGCGTCCACGTGGTGGGGCCCAGCGGCATGATGGACGGTCAGGTCGGGGTGATCCGGGACGCGCTGGACCAGACGGGCCACGAGGACGTCTCGATCCTGGCCTACACGGCGAAGTACTCGTCGGCGTTCTACGGGCCGTTCCGCGAGGCGGTGGGCTCGTCGTTGCAGGGCGACCGCAAGACCTACCAGCAGGACCCGGCCAACCTCCGCGAGTCGCTGCGCGAGTTGGCGCTCGACCTGGCGGAGGGCGCCGACATGGTGATGGTCAAGCCGGCGCTGCCCTACCTGGACGTCCTGGCGAAGATCGCGGACGAGGTCGACGTGCCGGTCGCGGCGTACCAGATCTCCGGCGAGTACGCGATGGTGGAGGCGGCCGCCGAGAAGGGCTGGATCGACCGGGACAAGGCGATCCTGGAGACCCTCACCGGGATCAAGCGGGCCGGCGCCAACATGATCCTCACCTACTGGGCGACCGAGGTCGCGCGGAAGCTGGGCTAGCCGCCCGCGGAGCGAGGGCCCCGGGCACCGCGAGCGGATCGCGGTGCCCGGGGCCTCGTCATGCGTGCTCCTCGGCCGGCGGCGGGCCCGGTGGGCGGCGGGTCACCACATCAGGGCGTCGGCCGGGTTCGGCTGCCAGTAGGTGACGAACGCCGAACTGTCCACGTACACCCCGCCCGTCGGCAGCTTCGGACGGGCCCAGCCGCCCACGCTGCCGTCCATCGCGCGGTTGGAGAACAGGACGCCGAGCCGGTGGGCCCGGTAGCCGTGGGTGCCCTGCGGGGACTCCGTGCCGATGGCGGCGTACGCGCTCTCGCCCGGCTCCAGGGTGACGACGGCCTGCGGCACGCTGTCGCGGAGCACGGCGGTGGCCGCCTGGGCGTCGTCGAAGCGGAGGTAGGGGGCGTTGTAGGCGTAACAGGGCTTGCTGCCCGTGTTGGTGGCGGTCAGGAGCAGGTGGTTGAGCGGGCGCTGCACCTTCTGGACGGTCACCTTGGTGGTGGCGGCGGTGCAGGTGACGGGCTTCGCGGTCGGGGTGCCGGCGGCGGCCGCCGGGACGGCGCCGAGCGTGGTGAGGGCGAGGGTGGCGGTCAGGGCCGCGGCGGCGGCCCGGAGGCGGGGGGCGCCGTGGCGGGGACGGATCTGCATGGGGTGGTTCTGCCTTCCTCGATGGGCCGCGGGCGGTGCCGCGGCGTGGATGTGGCGTCGGTGCGGGTGGGTCGTCACTGGAGTGCGTCGGCCGGGTCGGACTGCCAGTACGTGACGCGCAGCGCGTCGTCGATGTGCACCTTGTTGGTCCGGAGCGCGGCGTCGACCATCGCGTCGGTGCCGGGGAAGCCGATCTGCAGGCTCCGCGCCGAGTAGCCCGCGCCGCCGCTGCCGTCGCCGGCGGAGAGGACGACGCCCGCGTAGCCCTTCGCGCCGGGCCGGAGCGAGACGGCGGCCTGGGGCTTGGTGTTCTCGATGACCGGCGGTACGGACTGGGCGTTCTCGAACCGGGCGATCGGGTAGGCCGGCAGGTCGCACAGGGTGGAGCCGGTGTTGGTGACCGTGAGGAGCATGTGGTTGAGGGGGCGCTGTACGGGGGCGGCGGTGACGCGGGTGTTGGCGGCGGTGCAGGGCACGCGGCGGTCCGGGGCGTCGGGGTCGGCGGTCGTGCGGTGCTTCTCGGGGGTGGTCGCCGTGGAGCCCTTGCCGGCGGAGCCCGTCGCGCCGGTGGGGCCGCTGCCGGGTTTGGCCGCCGGATTCGGGGTCGCCTCCGTGGTGGACGACGCGTCGCGGGCGGGGGCGGCGCCCGCGTCCCGCACGCCCGAGGCGCCGGTGTTGCAGGCCGTGAGCGAGAACGCGGCGAGTGCGAGCGTGGTCGCGGCGAACAGCCGGGTGCGGGGGCGGCGGAGGCGCGGGGTGGGCATGGCTGGATCTCGCTATCTGTGCGGCGGGGGCTGAACCATGGGTGGCCCGGGTGGTCCGGGAGACGAGCGGCGCACTCCCCGTACGAGGGGGGCGGCGTGTTTGGATGGCCCCAGCGTGCGGTCCGTTCCGTCCCGATCGCCAGCGCCGCCCGGCAATCCGGGACGCTGGAACGCCCGTACCGGCGCTGAGCTGCGCGAACGGGAACTGCCTGGAACGGCGGACTGGAACGGCGGCAGGGAACGGCGGGGGGAGAGGGAGGAGCACGTGGGGGCGGGGGATCTCGCCGCATTGCTGCGGGAGTTGAAGGAGCGGTCGGGGCTGAGCTACGGGGCGCTCGCCAAGCGGCTGCACATGAGTACGTCGACGCTGCACCGGTACGTGAACGGGACCGCGGTGCCCACGGAGTTCGCGCCGGTGGAGCGGTTCGCCCGGGCCTGCCGGGCGGCGCCGGAGGAGTTGGTGGAGGTCCACCGGCGGTGGATCGTGGCGGACGCGGCACGGGGGCGCCGCGGCGCGGAAAAGGGGCCGCAGGGGCCGGTATCCGAGCCGGAGCGGGTGCCTCCGGCCGGGCCGGAGCAGGAGGCCGAGTCCCGTTCGGAGCCGCTGCCGGAACCGGCGGCGGACGCGGAGGCGGGAACGGGTGCGGCGGCCACCGCGCCGGGCGGAACCGCGCCGCCGGCCGGGCCCGCCCGGCCCGCGTCCCGTGCGCGGTGGATCGCCGCGGTGGTGGGGGCCGGTGTCGCGCTGGCGCTCGGGGCCACCGCCCTCGTCGTGCCGGGCGGGTTCCTCGCGCCGAGGGGCGACCGGGCCGGGGCGGTGGCGGAGGCGTCGCCGGACGGGGCCGGGCCGTCGGTGCCCGGGGGTGCGGGCGGCGTCCCGAAGCGGTCCCCGGGCGGCACGGCCGGGCCCGGCTCAGGGCGCGGGGCCGACGGGTCCGACACCGGCAAGGGCGCGGACGGCGAGGCCGGGGACGCCGACGGCACCCCGTCCCCCGGCGGCGCGCGGCAGGACGGCGGGGCGCCGGCCACCGGCGTGCCGCTGACGGTGTCCACCCAGCCGCAGTACTGGGACAGCCCCTGCGGCCATCCCTACCTGATCGACCGGCCGCCGGGCCGCATCGCGCCTCCGCCCAACGAACAGGACGCCCCCGGCTGGGTGTCCGCCAACGGCGCGGTGTCCGCGGGCCGGCAGAGCGTGCGGCTGACCGTCCAGGGTGTCGGCGGCAACACCGTGGTCCTGGAGTCCCTGCACGTCCGCGTCGCCGGCACCGACGCGCCGCTGGCCTGGAACGACTACGCGATGGGGTACATCGGGGTGGGCTGCGGCGGCAACGTGCCCAAGCACAGCTTCGGCGTGGACCTCGACTCCTCGGTGCCCCGCCTGACCCCCGAGGAGGGCGCGCACGACGACTTCCCCTACACGGTGCGCGCCGACGACGCCGAGACGTTCTACGTGAACGCGACCGTCAAGGCCCACCACGTGCGCTGGTACCTGGAGCTGGACTGGTCCAGCGGCGACCGGCACGGCACGGTGCGCATCGACGACACCGGGAAGCCGTTCCGCACCAGCGGCGAGGAGGGCCGGCCGCAGTACGGGTACTCCCTCGACAAGAAGCGGTGGGTGCCGATCCGGCGCGAGCCGGACGGGGCGGTGAGCGAACTGCCCGAAGGCGCGTGAACGACCGGGCCCCGTACCGCGCAGTGCGGTACGGGGCCCGGGTCATGCGGCGGGGTGGGTCCTACAGCCGCTCGGGGGTGCGGATGCCCAGCAGGGCCATGCCCTTGTGGAGGGTGCGGGCGGTCAGGTCGCACAGGAAGAGGCGGTTCTCGACCTGCTCGGGGGTGTCCGCCTTCAGGACCGGGCACTGGTCGTAGAAGGTCGTGTACAGCGACGCCAGCTGGTAGAGGTACGCGGCCAGCTTGTGCGGTGCGTACTCCGCCGCGGCCTCGGCGACGGTGGCGCCGAACGCGTCGAGGTGCAGGCCCAACGCCCGCTCCGCCGGGGCGAGTTCGAGCTGCTCGTGGGCGACCGGGCCGGTCTCGCCGGCCTTGCGCAGGATCGACTGGATCCGGGCGTAGGCGTACTGGAGGTACACGCTGGTGTCGCCGTTGAGCGACACCATCTGGTCCAGGTCGAACTTGTAGTCCCGGCTCGGCGACGTCGAGAGGTCCGCGTACTTCACCGCGCCGATGCCGACCTGCGCGGCCCGCTCCTGGATCTCGTCCTCGGTGAGGTCCTGCGCCTTCTCGCGCACCACCTCGGCGGCGCGCTGCACCGCCTCGTCGAGCAGGTCCTGGAGCCGCACCGTCTCGCCCTCACGGGTCTTGAACGGCTTGCCGTCCGCGCCGAGGACCGTGCCGTAGCCCATGTTGTGGGCCTTGACCTGGTCGTTCAGCCAGCCGGCCCGGCGGGCCGTCTCGAAGACCATCCGGAAGTGCAGCGACTGGCGCACGTCGACGACGTACAGCAGCGTCGTGGCGTCCAGGTCGAAGACGCGGTTGCGGATCGCCGACAGGTCGCTCGCCGCGTACCCGAAGCCGCCGTCCGCCTTCTGCACGATCAGCGGGACCGGCTTGTCGTCCTTGCCCTTGATGTCCTCGAAGAAGACGACCAGGGCGCCCTCGGAGCGCACCGCGACGCCGGACTCCTCCAGCAGCCGCGCGGTCTCGGCCATCATGGCGTTGTAGGCCGACTCGCCGACGATCTCCTCGTCGCGGATCTCCATGTCGAGCTTCTCGAAGACCGAGGAGAAGTAGACCTTCGACTCGTCCACGAACCGCTGCCACAGGTCGAGGGTCTCCGCGTCGCCGGACTGGAGGGCGACGACCCGCTTGCGGGCGCGCTCCTTGAACTCCTCGTCGGCGTCGAAGACGGCGCGCGACGCCTTGTAGACCCGGTTGAGGTTCGACATGGCCTGGTCGCCGTCGACGTCGGCGGCCGGGGCGAGCTCGCCCGGGTTCTCGATCAGGTACTGGATGAGCATGCCGAACTGCGTGCCCCAGTCGCCGATGTGGTGGCGGCCGATCGTCTTCTCGCCGGTGAAGTCCAGCATGTTGCGCAGGGCGTCGCCGATCACCGCCGACCGCAGGTGGCCGACGTGCATCTCCTTGGCGACGTTGGGCTGCGCGTAGTCGATGACCGTGGTGCCGGTGTGCGCCGCGTACGGCACACCGAGGCGGTCGTCGGCGGCCCGCGCGGCGAGCGTGGCGAGGATGGCCCGGTCGGCGACGGTGAGGTTGAGGAAGCCGGGGCCGGAGACCTCGACGTCGGCGAGGACGCCGTCGGTGCCGAGCGTCTCGACGACCTTGCCGGCCAGCTCCCGCGGGTTGCCGCCCAGCTTCTTGGCCAGTGCGAGCAGGCCGTTGGCCTGGAAGTCGGCCCGGTCGCTACGTCGCAGCAGCGGGTCCGCGGCGCCGGCCTCCGGCAGGGCTGCCGAGAGGGCGTCCGCGACGCGCTGGTTGACCGTAGCTGCGAGGGAGGTGACCGAGGCCATTGAGCTGCCGTTCCGTTGGGGTGGAAAGGGTTTGCCCTGAGTATCCCACGGCAGTACCACTGAATTTCCGGGCGGCGGGCGTCTGGGACAATGGGCACCGTCAGGCTTTTGTCCGTCCGGACCGTTCGGCCCGCGCCGCGGGTGACGGAGCGCGGCACCGGAGGGCGCGAGTGGGCGCATCGGAAAAGCACCAGGAAGAGGAAGGGCCGATCGTGGCTCAGCAGAGCACCGAAACCGACTGGGTTTCCAGGTTCGCGGACGAGGTCATTGCCGAGGCGGAGCGCCGCGCCCCGGGCAAACCTGTCGTCGTCGCTTCCGGACTGAGCCCGTCCGGCCCGATCCACCTCGGCAACCTCCGCGAGGTGATGACCCCGCACCTGGTCGCCGACGAGATCCGGCGCCGCGGCATCCCCTGCGAGCACGTCCTGAGCTGGGACGACTACGACCGGTACCGCAAGGTGCCGGCCGGTGTGGATGCGTCCTGGGAGGAGCACATCGGCAAGCCGCTGACGGCCGTGCCCGCCCCGCCCGGCAGCCCGCACGCCAACTGGGCCGAGCACTTCAGGGTGGCCATGGAGGAGTCCCTGGCCGAGCTGGGCATCGAGTACCGCGGCATCAGCCAGACCGCCCAGTACACCTCCGGCGCCTACCGCGAGCAGATCCTGCACGCGATGAAGCACCGCGGCGACATCGACGCCGTCCTGGGCCGCTACCGCACCAAGGACAAGGCCACCGGCAAGCCGAAGAAGCAGCAGAAGCCGGTGGACGAGGCGGAGCTGGAGGCGGCCGAGGGCTCCGGCGCGGCCACCGAGGACGACGGCAGCGCCGGCGGTGCGGGCTACTTCCCGTACAAGCCGTACTGCACGGTCTGCAACAAGGACTTCACCAAGGTCATCGCCTACGACGACGCGACCACGGAGATGTCCTACGAGTGCGTCGCCTGCGGCCACTCCGAGACCGTGGCGCTGCGCGAGTTCGACCACGGCAAGCTGGTCTGGAAGGTCGACTGGCCGATGCGCTGGGCCTACGAGGGCGTGGTCTTCGAGCCGTCCGGCGTGGACCACTCCTCGCCCGGCTCGTCGTTCGTCGTCGGCGGGCAGATCGTCCGCGAGGTGTTCGGCGCCGACCAGCCGATCGGCCCGATGTACGCCTTCGTCGGCATCAGCGGCATGGCGAAGATGTCCTCGTCCAAGGGCGGCGTGCCGACCCCGGGCGACGCGCTGAAGATCATGGAGGCGCCGCTGCTGCGCTGGCTGTACGCCCGCCGCAAGCCCAACCAGTCCTTCAAGATCGCCTTCGACCAGGAGATCCAGCGGCTCTACGACGAGTGGGACAAGCTCGCGGCCAAGGTCGCCGAGGGCACCGCGCAGCCCGCGGACGCCGGGGCCTACGCCCGGGCCGTCGGCACCGCCGCCGGTGAACTCCCGCGCACGCCGCGCCCGCTGCCGTACCGCACGCTCGCCTCCGTCGCGGACATCACCGGCGGCCACGACGAGCAGACCCTGCGCATCCTGAGCGAACTCGACCCGGAGAACCCGGTCGGCTCCCTCGCGGAGACCCGGCCGCGGCTCGACAAGGCCGAGCACTGGATCGCCACCCAGGTCCCCGCCGACCAGCGCACCGTCGTCCGCGACGAGCCCGACGCGGAACTGCTGGGCTCCCTGGACGACCAGTCCCGGGGCGCGCTGCGGCTGCTGCTCGACGGCCTGGACGACCACTGGTCGCTGGACGGCCTGACGACCCTGGTCTACGGCGTTCCGAAGGTCCAGGCGGGTCTGGACCCGGAGGCCAAGCCGACCCCGGAGCTGAAGGTCGCGCAGCGCTCGTTCTTCGCGCTGCTCTACAACCTCCTGGTCAGCCGCGACACCGGCCCCCGGCTGCCCACGCTGCTGCTCGCGGTGGGTGCGGACCGGGTCCGCAAGCTGCTGGGCGGCTGACGGGAGGAGGCCCGGGCGGCCTCCTCCTCCCTGAGGGTGAGAACGGGTTCGGCCCCGGGAACGACGGTTCCCGGGGCCGAAGCCGTCACGATGACGGGATGAGGGCAATCATCGGGTTCTTCGTCATGGTCCAGGGCGGCCTGGGCCTCGCCGGCCTGTTCTTCGCCGACGGCCCCTGGGGCGTGCTCCGGCACTGGGTCGAGCTGCCCTGGCCCGCCTACGGCGCGCTCTTCGTGGCGGGCGCGGCACTGATGGTGTGGGGGGAGTCCGACCGCAAGCGGAAGGAAGCGGGGGCGGCGGCGTAGTCCGCGCCGTGGCCGGGCGGCTCCAACGGGCTTGCGGGGCGGTCCCGTTCGGCGCCGCGACGGCCGCGCGGTCGGGGCCGCCCGGTCCGCCTACGGGATGTGCTCCGCCTCCATCTCCATCCGGAAGCGGGCGCGGAAGTCCCGGATGAAGCCGCGCAGGTAGCCCTCGCTGAGCGGGCCGCCGTCGCGGCCCTGGTACCCGTAGAACTCCAGCAGGTAGCGGCCGAACTGCCGGGAGTCCGGGAAGTCGTTCTTCTCCGCCACGTACGAGCGGAACGCCGCGAAGTACTTCTCGTCCCGGGGCGCGTCGTCGGCGGGCTCCCAGACGGGGGGCTCGACGGGGGCGTCGTCCGGCGCGTCCTGGGGGAGCGCGCCGCCCGCGGTGCCCAGGGGGCGGCTGCGGCCCGGGCCGACCGGGACGGTCAACTGCGGGCCGGCCGCGGTGGGTTCGGGCTCGTGCGGGGCGGCGGGCTCGGGGGCTTCCGCAACGGGTTCCGGGCGGGGCCGGGGGACGTCCTGGTGCGCGGGCGCCCCTTCCGCGTCGGGCGCCGCCGGTTGGGGCGCGGGCCGCCCGACCGCCGCGGGTTCCGTTGCCGCTGCGGACTCCTGCCCCGACTCCTGCGGGGGTTCCGGTTGCCGTTCCGATTCCGGTGCCGGCCGTGGGGGCGCGGCGGTCGGCAGGGCCTCCGGGCCCGGGTGGGCGGGGGCCGGGGAGAGCGCGCGGGAGTGGGCGGCGTCCACCGGCTGGTCGATGCCGGCGGCGGCGAGTCCGGCCGGCGCGGTCTCGGCGAGGGGGACGCCGTACCGGGCCAGTCGCAGCGGCATCAGCGACTCGACCGGTGCCCGGCGGCGCCAGTTCCGCCCGTAACGGGCCCGCAGCCGCGCCTGGTAGACGAGCCGGTCCTGTTCCAGCCGGATGACCTGGTCGTAGGAGCGAAGTTCCCACAGCTTCATCCGGCGCCACAGCCGGAAGGTGGAGGGGAAGGCGAGCAGCCAACGGGCGAGCCGGACGCCCTCCATGTGCTTGTCGGCGGTGAGGTCGGCCATCCGGCCGACGGCGTGCCGGGCGGCCTCCACGGCGACGACGAACAGCACCGGGATCACCGCGTGCATGCCGACGCCCAGGGCGTCGGGCCAGGCGGCGGCGCCGTTGAACGCGATGGTCGCGGCCGTCAGCAGCCAGGCGGTCTGGCGCAGCAGCGGGAACGGGATGCGGATCCAGGTGAGCAGCAGGTCCAGGGCGAGGAGGACCACGATGCCGGCGTCGATGCCGATCGGGAAGACCGCCGCGAAGGCGCCGAAGCCCTTCTTCTCGGCCAGGGCGCGGACGGCCGCGTAGGAGCCGGTGAAGCCGATCGCCGCGATGAGGACCGCGCCGGCGATGACCACGCCGATCAGGATGCGGTGCGTACGGGTCAACTGCGCGGTCTGTGTCGCGGACACCCGCGGTCCCTCCCCGGACTCGGCGAATTGGCGCGCATAGCGTTGCACACCCGTTCCTGCCGGGTCGGGGAGGGCTCCGGGCGCGGGAGGGCGGCCCGGGCGGTGCCGCCGGCCCCGGGCGGGTCAGCCCTGGTTGGCCTTGGTGGCGGCGGTGACGGCTTCCTTGGCGGCGGCCTGGGCGGCCTTCAGCAGGTCGTTGCCGTTGGGGGTGTCCGCGCCGGCCATGCCCGCGCCGTTGTAGTTGACGGTGACGACGATGTTGGCGGTGCGCGCCACGATCGTCGTGTTCTTGAAGTCGTTGTCTTCCTTGTTGACGTCGTAGCTGATGGCCGTGGCCGCGTCACCGGTGCCCGCGGTCGGCACGGCGGCGACCTTCTTGGCGCCCTGGGTGGCCTTGGCGTCGTTGATCTGCTGGGTGTAGAAGTCCGTGGCCCGCTTCTCGCCCGAGCCGATGGCCGGGTCGGAGTCGTAGCGCTGGAAGGCGACGTCCAGCCAGCGGAACTGGGTGCCGTCGACGCCCTGGTCGTCGGAGCTGCTCCAGGAGCAGGCGCCGCGGGAGGTGGTGTCGGTGGACTTGCCCTGGCTGCCGGCGGCGTCCTTCACCTTGGGCAGCAGCTTGTTGAGGGTGTCCTTGGAGAACGCCTCGCAGGGGTTCGGCAGCTTCTTGAACTTCGCGGCGGCGACGGTCGGCGAGGGGCTGCCGGCGGCGGCGCTGGACGAGCCGGAGGGAGTGCTGTCACCGGAGCTCTTGCCGTCCGAGCCGGAGCACCCGGCGACGAGCAGCACCGGTACTGCTGCGCAGGTGAGGAGGCTGGCGAGTCGCTTGGCGGATCGGTGCATGGTTCCTTCGCTGTTCGTCGTCGTCGAGTCGGTGCGGACCCTTGTGGAGCGTGCTGGCCCGGCCCCGTGTTCGGGGCTGGTCCTAGGGCACGGTACGCGGCGGAGCGAGGGGGGTGGCCGATTCATAACAATTGAGCAGCGGGACGAATCGGGCGATTCGCGAGTGAAGTGCTCGATCCGGATTAACGGCATCAACGGGGCCTATTCGCTGAGGCTGTCGGCCAGTTCGCCGGCCAGGGAACGGGCCTTGTCCTGCAGTTCCTGGCTTTCCGGCAGCTGCGTCTTGTCCGTGGACCACTGGTCGTAGGTGAGCGTCACGATGACGTTCGACGTGCGAAAGACCACAGTGATGTCGCGGTGTACGCCGGAGTCCGTGGTGATCAGTTGGTCGTTGAGGAAGGCCGCGTCGCCGAGGCCGTCCAGGACGCGCGGGGCGAGCGGACTGCCGGGGCCCGTCGTGGGGTCGGACGGGGTCGCCGAGGGGGAGTCGGACGGGGTGGCCGGGGCGCTGGTCGCCGCCGCGGCGCCGTCCGCCTTCTTCCCGCCCGCGGCGGCGTCCTGGCCGCCGTCCGCTTCCGTGGCGCCGGCCGACGGCTTCTGCTGGCCCTTGGGCGCGTCCTTCGGGCTGGCCGACGCCGAGGGGGTGTCGGAGCCGGCGGACGGGATCTTGGCGGCCTGCTCCTTGCCGAGGTAGAGCTCCTGTGCCCGGTCGTCGTCGCTGACCGCGGCGTTGTACGAGACCACGCGTTGGATGTCGAGCGTGAGGTGGCGGGTTCCTGCGGTGGTCTCCCGCGTCCACTGGCAGCCGACCCGGCGGTCGGTGTCGTAGGTGATGTCGGCCCGGCCGCCGTAGATCTTCTGCGCGTCCGCCTGCGACAGCTGCTGGTCGTCGCCGGGGAGCATGGCGCGCAGGGTGCCGCGGGACGGCAGGCCGCAGGCTTCCGGCAGGGTCTGGTAGCGGCCCGGCTGCGCGGACGGGCTGGCCGCGGTGGTGTCACCGCCCTTGCCGTCACCGCCGCTGGTGCCCGTGGCGGAACCTCCGGAACAGCCGGTCAGGCCGGCGGCCAGGGCCACGGTGGCCAGCAGTGCGGCACCGGGTACGAACGACTTGCGCGGCATCGTTCGCGGCTCCTTCCCTGCGGAAATGCGGTTGCCGCCGGGCGGCGGCCGATGGACACAATGTCTACCGCACGTTTCGCCGCGAACGTCGGTTCGCCGTCCAAGATCGGGCATATTGTCCGGCTTTTGCGTTTTTCAATTTTCCGGGGGAAAGAGACAGGTATGTCGTACACCGAAGTGCCCGGCGCCCAGGTGCCGATCCGCATGTGGGCCGATCCGGCCACGGTCGAGGGCGTCGCGATGCAGCAGCTGCGCAACGTCGCCACCCTTCCGTGGATCGAGGGGTTGGCCGTGATGCCGGACGTGCACTTCGGCAAGGGGGCCACCGTCGGATCGGTCATCGCGATGCGCGGCGCGGTCTGCCCGGCCGCCGTCGGCGTGGACATCGGCTGCGGGATGAGCGCGGTCAAGACCTCGCTCACCGCCGACGACCTGCCCGGTGACCTGTCCCGGCTGCGCTCCCGCATCGAGCAGGCGATCCCGGTGGGCCGGGGCATGCACGACGACCCGGTCGATCCGCGGCGCGTCCACGGGTTCCCGACCGCCGGCTGGGACGACTTCTGGGGTCGCTTCGACGGCGTGGCCGAGGCGGTCAAGTTCCGGCACGAGCGGGCGGCCAAGCAGATGGGTTCGCTGGGGTCCGGCAACCACTTCATCGAGTTCTGCCTGGACGAGACCGGCGCGGTCTGGCTGATGCTGCACTCCGGTTCCCGCAACATCGGCAAGGAACTGGCCGAGCACCACATCGAGCAGGCCCGGAAGCTGCCGCACAACCAGGGGCTGGTCGACCGCGACCTCGCCGTCTTCGTCGCGGACACCCCGCAGATGGCGGCGTACCGCAACGACCTGTTCTGGGCGCAGGAGTACGCCCGGCACAACCGCGACGTGATGATGGCCCTGTTCCAGGACGTCGTCCGCGCGGAGTTCCGCAAGGCCCGGCCGACCTTCGAGCCGGTGATCTCCTGCCACCACAACTACGTGGCGGAGGAGACCTATGAGGGCGTGGAGCTGTTGGTGACCCGCAAGGGCGCCATCCGGGCCGGCAGCGGTGAGTACGGGATCATCCCGGGCTCGATGGGCACCGGCTCGTACATCGTCCGCGGGCTGGGCAACCCGGCGTCCTTCAACTCCGCCTCGCACGGCGCCGGCCGCAAGATGAGCCGGAACGCGGCGAAGAAGCGCTTCTCCACGCGCGACCTGGAGGAGCAGACGCGGGGCGTGGAGTGCCGCAAGGACTCCGGGGTCGTCGACGAGATCCCCGGCGCCTACAAGCCGATCGAGAAGGTCATGGAGCAGCAGCGGGACCTCGTGGAGGTCGTCGCCAAGCTCAAGCAGGTGGTGTGCGTGAAGGGGTGAGGGGCGGGGCGCTGGCTCCGCCCGGAGCGCCACTGCCCCGGAGCGGCCCGGCCCGCCTCGCCCGCCTCGCCCGGCCCGCCCGCCTCGCCCGCCGCGCCCACCGGTCCGGTGGGCGCCGGGCCGCGGGGGCCTACGCGCCGTGTTCCCCGCGGAGGGCGCTTGCCGCCGGGCGGCGTCGGGCCGGTCGTCGACGTTGGATCAGGTACTCGGCGGCGATCAGGTTCAACAGCAGCGCGCACCACGACGAGGTGCTGGCGATGTCGTGGCTGGCCGTGAGCGGATCGCCCGCGTACGCGACCGGGTCGGCGAGTTGGCTCGCCACGAGGTGCTCGACGACGGGCTGGATGATCCGCGAGGTGAGCGCGACCAGGGTCAGCGCGACGTTGCGGACCATCCACTCCCGGTGGTCGGCGTAGCGGCGCGCGCGGGCGGCGCGGTAGCCGGCGACTCCGGTGACGATCCACAACGCGTCGAGCACGGCCAGGGACAGTTGGTTGCTCAGCCCCAGCGGGACGAAGTAGACGACCGGTATGCCGATCAGGGCGGACGGGAACACCCCGCCGAAGAAGTAGGTCCGGCCGATCCACCGGTGGGCGACCGGGAGCCGGCGGCGCAGCCAGGGCCAGCACTGGGCGAGGCCGGTCAGCACCGCGACGGTGGCGGTGAAGATGTGCGCCACCAGGAGCGCGTAGTGCAGTTCGCTGCGCGGCGGGACGCGACTGGTGTGCAGGTCGGGCGGGACGTAGGCGCTGACCGCCTGCGCCGTGACGAGCAGCGACACCGCGACGAGGGGTACCAGCCAGAGGGCGGTCGGGGGACGACGGCGCCGCGTGCTACTGGGGGCGGCGGGCGCGGGCCGGGCTGCGTGCGGGCCGGCGGCCGGTGGTGGGGACGCGGGGCTCGGGGTCGTTGGCATGCGCCCACTGTCGCGGCGCGGGGGGAGCGGGACACGGGGCCCGCACACCCAGCAGGGGGTGTACCTAGGCCCCCTCTTTTCGGGGTGGGTTCCCGGAGCCGCGCGGGGCTGCGGCGGGCGGCGGGCGGGGCTGCGGCGATCGATCCCGCCACCCCGCCGGTGCCGGCCCCGCCACCCGCCGTCCCGTCAACTGTTGCGGTGCACCTTGGTGTTGGAGGCCTGCGCCCGGGGGCGGACGACGAGCAGGTCGATGTTGACGTGCGGGGGACGGGAGACCGCCCAGGCGATGGTGTCGGCGACGTCCTGCGCGGTGAGCGGTGCGTCCACGCCCTGGTAGACCTTGGCGGCCTTCTCGGCGTCGCCGCGGAAACGGGTGGTCGCGAACTCCTCGGTCTTGACCATGCCGGGGGCCACCTCGATGACCCGTACCGGCTCGCCGCACAGCTCCAGGCGGAGCGTCTCGGCGATGACGTGCGCACCGTGCTTGGCGGCGACGTATCCGCCGCCGCCCTCGTACGTGCCGTGGCCGGCGGTGGAGGACAGGACGACGACGGTGCCGTCGCCCGAGGCGGTCAGCGCGGGCAGCAGCGCCTGGGTCATGTGCAGCACACCGAGCACGTTGACCTCGTACATCGTGCGCCAGTCGGCCGGATCGCCGGTGGCGACCGGCTCCGCGCCGACCGCGCCGCCGGCGTTGTTGACCAGGACGTCCACGGAGGGGAAGCGGCCGAGGGAGCGCGCGAACGCGTCGACCGCGGCGCGGTCGGTGACGTCGAGCGCGTACGCCTCGGCGTGCGGGAGTTCGGCGGCGAGCGCCTCGATGCGGTCCTTGCGGCGGGCGGTGAGCACGACCCGGTAGCCGGCGGCGGACAGCGCCCGGGCGGTCGCGGCGCCGATGCCGCTGCTCGCTCCGGTGACGACGGCGGTACGGACGCCGGCGGTGTTCGCGGTGTCGGCGGTGTCGGCGGTCATGGTGCTCTCCCTCTACGCGGTACGGGTGCGGACGGCGCGTCGTGGTGCCGCCCGTGAACCAGGGTGCAGGTGGCCCGCGCCATCGTGGTGCGGTGTGCGAGCCGGTTCCGGGGCTGGGGTTGGAGTTGGGGCTGGGGCCGGGGCCGAACGGAACCCCGTATGCCGTGGTGTGGTGCGTGCGGTGCCTGCGCCGCGCCGTGGTGCGGGGTGTGGAGGCGCTGCGCGGGCGGTCGTGCGGTCGTGCGGTCGGTGAACTTCGGTGATCTGCCGTGATCTTCGGCGTTTTGAGGTGCGGGTGGTGGGGGTGGTGCGGGTGGTGCGTGCGTGGTCAGGATATGCAGGGGAGCGCGCCGGGTCGGCGGCCGGAGGGCTGGGTGAACGTGGCCCCTCGGCCCTGCGGCGTCCGCGTCCTGCCCCGATGGATGCGTTGGTTCCCGGCCCGGTCCCGTGGCCGGGCCCCGTGCTCTGGTGCGGCGCGCCGATGCAGTGCCCGCCGGGTTGGACGGGTTCGGCGGCCTGTTTCCGCCGAGTCCAGGGCGGGCACACGCCGAGCGGGCACACGCCGGGCGGGCACACGCCGGGCGGGCACACGCCGAGCGGGCACACGCCGGGCGGGCATGGGCGGTCGGGCAACGGCGCCCCGCCCGGTATGGCCGGACGGGCGGCAGGAGGGGGTCAGCGGCCGCGGGGGGCGTACATGATCACGGCCATGCCGGCCAGGCAGACCAGCGCGCCGATCACGTCCCAGCGGTCCGGACGGTAGCCGTCCGCGACCATGCCCCAGGCCAGCGACCCGGCGACGAACACCCCGCCGTAGGCCGCGAGGATCCGGCCGAAGTTGGCGTCCGGCTGGAGCGTGGCCACGAAGCCGTACACGCCCAGGGCGATCACCCCGGCGCCGATCCACGCCCAGCCCCGGTGCTCCCGCACCCCTTGCCACACCAGCCAGGCACCGCCGATCTCGAAGAGCGCGGCGACGACGAACAGGGCTACGGAACGGGCGATGAGCATGCCGCTCAGCGTAAGGACCCGGTCCGGCCCCGGGCGAGGACGGGCCCGTCCCGGCCCGCCGCCGGCGCGTGGCGCGCGGGCCACCGCCCACGGACCGGAGCGCATCGGTGCCACCGCGGCCGCCCCGGCGCCTCACCTCCGCGCGGAGCGACCCGCGGACCGTGCGGCAGCGGGGGCGGACGAGGCGGATGGGGCGGACGAGGCGGATGGGGCGGAGGCGTCGGTCGGGTCGGATCCGGCGCCGGTCCACCGGGCGAGGGCGGAACGGAGCGCCGTGGCGCGTTCGCCGGGGTCGGTGGCGTCGGTGGCCCACGCGACGTAGCCGTCGGGACGCACCAGCAGGGCCGTCCGGCGCTCGCTCGCCCAGCAGGCGGTGACGACCCGGTCGGTCGCGGCCTCGCGCAGCGCCTCCTGCGGTATCTCGCCCGCAGGGGTGACGAGGACGAACGTGCCCTGCCGCAGCAGCTCGTAGAGCCGTCCGCCACCGGCGAGGCGGAGGTCGGGCGCGCGGCGGCCGACCAGCCGATGGGCGCCGGGCCCGGCCGGATAGGCGACATCGATGCCGGAGACGCCGCCGATCGCCCGCCGGGACAGCGACGGCAGGCGGGTGAGGAGTTGCCCGCCGAGGCGGCGCAGGGCCCGGGCCGGGGCGCCGCGCAGCAGCGCGAGCCGGATGAGGGCACCGCTGCTGCGCAGCACCGCGGTGCCGACCGGGTGGCGCTCTTCTTGGTAGCTGTCGAGCAGGCGGTCGGGGGAGTGGCCCCGCACCACCGCCGCCAGCTTCCAGCTGAGGTTGGCCGCGTCCTGGAGGCCCACGTTCATCCCCTGGCCACCGGCCGGGGAGTGGACGTGCGCGGCGTCACCGGCGACGAAGACGCGGCCGACGCGGTAGGCGGGGGCCTGGCGTTCGTCGCTGTGGAACCGCGAGATCCAGCGGGCGTCGTGCATGCCGAAGTCGGTGCCGAAGGAGAGCCGGGTGACCTCGCGGACCTCGTCGAGGCAGGCGGGGGCGTCGTCGGGGGCCTGCGCGTGGCGGTTCCACCCCAGGACGCGGTACCAGCCGTCACCGAACGAGCCCACCAGGGCGAAGGCGTCACGGGCGGCGCGGACGGCGAACGGGGAGTCGGGCGCCCGGTCCAGCCGGACGTCGGCGAGGACGACGGAGCGGACGACGGCCTTTCCGGGGAAGGGAAGGCCGATCGCCTCGCGGACGGAGCTGCGGGCGCCGTCGGTGCCGACCACGTAGCCGGCGCGCAGGCTCCCGACGTCCCCGGCCGCCTCTCCGGCCCCGCCCCCGGCCGCCCGGAACCGCACCGTCACGCCGTCCGCGTCCTGGGTGAGCTCCTGCACCTCCGCTCCGTACCGGAAGGTGACGCCGGCCTGCCGCGCGCGCCGGAGCAGCAGCCGCTCGACTTCGTACTGCGGCGTGATCAGGACGAAGGGGAAGCGGCTGTGGAGCCCGCCCGCGGGGAGCATGCCGTCCCCGAACACCTGGAGGCCGGGGAGCCGGTGGCCGCCGGCGATCAGCTCGTCGGCGAGCCCGCGGGCGTCCAACTGCTCCAGTGAACGGGCGTGCACGGCGAGGGCCCGGCTGAGATTGCTGGTGGTGTCGTCGCGCCGCTCCAGGAGCGTGACGGCGATCCCGGCCTCGGCGAGGTCCCCGGCGAGCAGCAGGCCGGTGGGACCGGCGCCGACGACGATCACGTCCGCGTCCCGGCCGGCGGGCGTGGCGGCGGGAGCGCGCCGTGCGCCGGCGTCGCTCTCCGGCCGTGCGGGCGGGACGGTCGGTCGGGTGGTCGGGTCGCCGTCGTGCTCGCTGCCGAGGTCGCTGCTGTGGTCTGCGGGCTTGCGGTTGAGGGCATCCATGTCTGCCGCCTCCTGCCAACGCACGGTGGTCAACAACTGTTGGTCAACGCTTGTTGGCAAGCGTACGGCTCCCGCCGCTCGCATGTCAACGCTCGTTGGCCTACAGTTGTTGACATGGTCGAACGCGATCCCTCCGCCACCCCCTCCGACCCTCGGTCCGCGGGCCGGTCCGCCGACCCCGCCGCGGCGGTCGGCCCCGAGATCGACGCCGGCCCGCCGCCGGTCGCCGCCGAGGCCCCCGACATCGGCACCCACCGCCGCCCCCGCCGCTCCGACGCCACCCGTGCCGCGATCCTCGCCGCCGCCCGGGACCGCTTCGCCGCCGACGGCTACGAGCGCGCCACCATCCGCGCGATCGCCCGGGACGCGGGCATCGACCCGTCGATGGTGATGCGCTACTACGGCAACAAGGAGGGCCTCTTCGCGGCCGCCGCGGAGATCGACCTGCGCGTGCCGGACCTGGCGGCGCTGCCGCCCGAGGAGCGCGGCGCCCGGCTCGTGCGCCACTTCATAGAGCTCTGGGAGGGCGACGAGACGCTGACCGGCATGCTGCGCGTCGGCGCCACCAACGACGCGGGCGCCGAGTGCATCCGTCGGGTCTTCGCCGAGCAGGCGCGGCCGATGATCGACGCCGCCTGCCCGGTGCCGGAGGAGGCGGCGGCCCGCGCCGCCCTGATCGAGTCGCAGATCCTGGGCATGGCGCTGTGCCGCTACGTCCTGCGCGTCCCGCCCGCCGTCGACCTCGGTCACGACGAACTCGTCGCCTGGCTGGCCCCCACCATCCAGCGCTACCTGACGGCGGAGCGCCCCTGACGGAGCGGATGCGCAGGCGCCGGGGGCTCGCCGCCCCGCCCGTCGCTATTCCGTCCCCGTCCCCGTCCCCGTCCCCGTCCCCGGCCCCGTCTCCGGGGACGGGCCCGGCCCCGGCACCCGCTCCGCGATCCGCCGCAGGTGGCCCTCGAAGACCTGCCGCGCCTCGGGCGTCAGCGTCCGCAGCGCCACCATCGCCGTCACGATCACGTCGCACAGCTCGGCGTGCACGTCGTCCCACGTGTGGCTGTGCCCCTTGCGCGGATTCTGGCCGGTGGCCCCGATGACGGCCTGGGCCGCCTCGCCCACCTCCTCCGAAAGTTTCAGGACACGCAGCACGCGCTCCTGCTCCTTCGGCAACGCACTCTCCCGGTCGAGCCACCCGACGAGCGCCTCGACGGTGCGCCAAGGGGCCGCGTCGTCAGGTTCGCCGGTGGAAGGGGCCGCGGAGGAGGGGCAGTTGGCGTCCGGAGGGGGAGCCGAGGAGGTCGTGACGGGATCAGACATGGCCCGATTCTGCCGCTCGTTCCGCGGCCCGCGCCCCGTCCGCCCCTAGGGTGAGGCGACAGCCGGCCAAGCGACCGCGGCCGGCGGGCCCACCGGCCCGTACGGCGACCACACCGGCCCGCGGACGAGCGGAAGGCGGCCAGACGGATGGACGAACACCCCGCGGTGCCCCGGGACCGGTTCCCGCAGGAACTGGTCGCCTTTTACGGGCTGACCCGGCTGCCGCGCGAGGGCGGTTGGTACCGCAGGACCTGGGCCGGGCCCGAGCGGTCGGACGGCCGGCCCGAGGGCTCGGCGATCGTGATGCTGCTGACCGCCGAGCCGGGTGTCTTCTCCGCGCTGCACCGGCTGCCGGCCGACGAGACCTGGCACTTCTACCGGGGCGACCCGCTGAGCCTGTTCCTGCTGTCCGAGGGCGAGCCCGCGCAGGGCCGCGCCGACGCGGCCCGCACCGTCGTCCTCGGCCCGGACGTACTCGGCGGCCAGCACGTGCAGTTCACGGTCGGGGCCGGCACCTGGATGGCCGCCGAGGTCGCCGCCGGCGGCGCCTGGACGCTCTTCGGTTGCACGATGGCGCCCGGCTTCACCTTCGCGGACTACGAGCACGGGGACGCCGGGCGGCTGACCGCCCGGTTCCCCCACGAGGCACTGCGGATCGGAGCGCTGAGCCGGGCATGACAGTGGAGCGGACCCCTCATGAGCCGAACGGCGGGGACGGGGCGGGCACTCCCGAACTCGCCGCGGAACAGGGCGCATTCGGCCAGGGGGATCGTCCTACGGAGGCAGTGGGAGCAGTGGGGGCGGCGGGGATGGCCGGGGAGGCAGGTCCGGCGGAGGCCGTCCGCGCGGACCGCGGGGGGCGCGCCGACCTCCCGGACCTCACCGGTCACGTGGTGCTCGTCACCGGGGCGTCGGGTGGGATCGGTCGGGGCATCGCGGTGCGGTTCGCCGCTGCCGGGGCGGCGGTGGTGGTGCACTACCGGGCGGGCGGTGCGGCCGCGCGCGAGCTGGTCGGGGAGATCGAGCGGGGCGGCGGGAGCGCGCTGGCGCTCCACGCGGAGCTGGGCGTGGAGGAGGAGTGCCGGCGGCTGGTGGCGGAGGCCGCCGCGTGGCGGGGGCGGCTGACCGGCCTGGTGAACAACGCCGGGGTGCAGCCGGTCCAGGACCTCGCCGGGATGTCGCTCGCCGACTGGCGGGCGGTCGCCGATCCCCTCGTCCACAGCGTCTTCGCCTGCACCCAGGCCGCGGTGCCGGTGCTGCGCGCGGCCGGTGGGGGATCGGTGACGCACATCGCCTCGATCGAGGCGGATCGCCCGGCACCGGGGCACGCCCACTACTGCGCGGCCAAGGCGGCGGTGGTGATGCACGCCCGGGCCGCGGCGCTGGAGTACGGGCCCCACGGGATCCGCGTGAACACCGTCTCGCCGGGTCTGATCGAGCGGCCCGGGCTGGCCGAGGACTGGCCGGAGGGGGTGCGCCGCTGGCAACGGGCCGTGCCCACCGGGAGGTTGGGGCGTGCCGAGGACGTCGGCGACGCCTGCGTCTTCCTCGCCTCGCCGATGGCTTCCTGGATCACCGGGCACGATCTCGTCGTGGACGGCGGCGTCTCGGCCCGCCCCACCTGGTGACGGCACCGAGGCGCCCGGCCGGCGCACGGGGTGCACCCGCCCGTCCTGCGGCACCGGGGCACGGCGCCCCGCCCGTGGCCCCTGGGGAGGGAGTGGGCGTCCCCGGTGCCGGCCGGGTCGCCCCGCTCGCCCGGCCGCGTTACGGCCAGACCAGGCAGTACGCCTGGTGTCCCGCCTCGTGGAGGCGGTGGGAGAAGTCCTGCCACTCGTGGAGGAGCCGGTAGACGCTGAAGGCGTCCTGCGGGCCGCCGCGGTCGGGGACGGTGGACCAGATGAAGGCGGCCGCGCCGACGGACTCCTCGCCGACGCCGCGCAGCGGGTCGACCACGGTCATGGGCAGTTTGACGACGGCGTAGTCGGGGTGGAGCACGACCAGTTCCAGCGGCGGAACCTTGTGCAGCGGTATGCCCTCTATACCGGTGAGGACCATGGCGGCCATCGTCTCCGGCTTGATCTTGGTGAACATGCCGCCCATGCCGAGCTCGTCACCGCCGAGTTCCTCGGGACGCATCGAGATCGGGACGCGGGCAGCCGTGGCGCCGTTGGGTGCGCCGAAGTACTTGTACGTCACCCCCATGCGGCCGCCCTTGTTGTCCCCGCCCGTAATGCCTTGGGTGGCCTCGTGCCGGTCGTCCCCGGTTCTCTCGGCGCCGTCGCGTCGGTGACGGCCGCGCTGGGCGCGCTCGGGACCCCGGTCATTGGTTCCCTCGCCCAGTTCGCCACCGCGATGCATATCTCCACCCGACCACTCGCAGCCCCAGCCGCGCAACCCGATCATCGTCTCAGAGACCTCCCCCGTCACCGGCGCGTGAAACGCCCGGCCGCACGCCCCCGTGCGCCTCTGAGACCATTGCTTGCGTGACCCACTCGTACGACGCCCCAGTTTCGCAGACGCGCGGGGTCTGGGGCCCGGTCGCGAGCGAGAGGAACGAAAAAGAAACCAAGAGGGAATGAAGGGGAATCGCGTCGGCGGGCCGGGTGGTCCGCGGGGTGGTTCCCGTACCGCTGTCAGCCGGGCCGTGTCCGCGCGCCGCCGCCCTCCCCCCCCGTATATGCAGGTCAGGATCACAGTGTCTTTTCCGTATGAAGCCCCTGTTTCGCAGTCGCTGTTCGACCGTGCGTCCGTGGTGACGCCGGGCGGCGTGAATTCTCCGGTGCGGGCGTTCCGAGCCGTGGGTGGTACGCCCCGGTTCATGGTGTCCGGTACCGGTCCGTACCTCACTGATGCCGATGGCCGGGAATACGTTGACCTGGTGTGCTCGTGGGGGCCGATGATCCTCGGCCACTCGCACCCCGAGGTGATCGCCGCGGTCCAGGACGCGGTCGCCCGCGGGACGTCCTTCGGGACGCCGGGTGCCGGCGAGGTCGAGCTGGCCGAGGAGATCGTGGCGCGGATCGCGCCGGTCGAGCAGGTGCGGCTGGTCTCCAGCGGCACCGAGGCGACGATGTCGGCGATCCGGCTGGCGCGCGGCTTCACCGGCCGCGCCAAGGTGATCAAGTTCGCCGGTTGCTACCACGGGCACGTGGACGCGCTGCTGGCCGCGGCCGGTTCGGGCGTCGCGACGTTCGGGCTGCCGGACACCCCCGGGGTGACCGGTGCGCAGGCCGGCGACACGATCGTGCTGCCGTACAACGACCTGGCCGCCGTGCGCGCCGCCTTCGCCGCGCACGAGGGCGAGATCGCCTGCGTGATCACCGAGGCGTCGCCGGGCAACATGGGCGTCGTCCCGCCGCTGCCGGGCTTCAACCAGGGGCTCGCGGACCTGTGTTCGCGCAACGGCGCGCTGTACATCTCCGACGAGGTCATGACCGGCTTCCGGGTCAGCAAGGCCGGTTGGTACGGCATCGACGGGGTCCGTCCGGACCTGATGACCTTCGGCAAGGTCATGGGCGGCGGCTTCCCGGCCGCGGCCTTCGGCGGGCGCGCGGACGTCATGGCGCACCTCGCTCCGGCCGGGCCGGTCTACCAGGCGGGCACGCTCTCCGGGAACCCGATCGCCACCGCCGCCGGTGTCGCGCAGCTGCGGCTGCTGGACGACGCCGCGTACGCGAAGGTCGACGCGGTCTCCGCGGAGGTCCGCGGGCTGGTCACCGCGGCGCTGGCCAAGGAGGGCGTGGCGCACCGGCTCCAGGTCGCCGGGAACATGTTCTCGGTGTTCTTCACGGACGCCGAGGTGACGGACTACGAGAAGGCCAAGACGCAGGAGTCGTTCCGCTTCACCGCCTTCTTCCACTCGATGCTGGCGCAGGGGGTCTACCTCCCGCCGTCCGCGTTCGAGTCGTGGTTCGTCTCGACCGCGCACGACGACGCGGCCGTCGAGCGGATCGCCGCCGCACTGCCGGCCGCCGCCCGGGCCGCGGCGGAGGCCGGCGCATGACCGGCACGAGCGGGACGGACCGGACGGCGGGCGGGATGAGCGACGGCGCGCAGGGCGGCGACGAGATCACCGTGGTGCACCTGATGCGGCACGGCGAGGTCCACAACCCGGAGGGCGTGCTCTACGGGCGCCGGCCCGGCTACCACCTCTCCGACCTGGGGCGGAAGATGGCCGACCAGGTCGCCGAGCACCTCGCGGAGCGGGACGTCACGCATGTGGTGGCGTCGCCGCTGGAGCGCGCGCAGGAGACCGCGGCGCCGATCGCCGGGGCGCACGGCCTGGAGATCGCCACCGACGCGCGGCTGATCGAGGCGGCCAACGTCTTCGAGGGCAAGACCTTCGGGGTGGGGGACGGTGCGCTGAAGAAGCCGGGCAACTGGAAGTACCTGACCAACCCGTTCCGGCCCTCGTGGGGCGAGCCGTATCTGGAGCAGGTCGTCCGGATGATGGCGGCGCTCGGCGCGGCCCGGGACGCGGCCCGCGGGCACGAGGCGGTGGCGGTCAGTCACCAGCTGCCGATCTGGATCGTGCGGAGCTTCGCCGAGCGGCGGCGGCTGTGGCACGATCCGCGGAAGCGGCAGTGCACCCTGGCCTCGCTGACCTCGTTCACCTTCCACGGTGACAAGATCATCTCGGTGGGGTACAGCGAGCCGGCGCGCGACCTGGTTCCCTCCCACCTGCTGGCCGGCGCCAAACCCGCGAAGGGCAAGTCCAAGGCTTTCGGGGCCTGACGTGCCATCACGTGGCGGAATGTCAAATTCGTCGGAAATGCAAGATGTGACCCAATAGCACGGAACCTCCCCGTCCGGCATGCCCTCTATAAAGATGTCCGTTTATATGGATATCGAGTTCGGTGAGCACGGATGGGGAACGACGCTATGGGCGCGATGAGTCGGCGGAATCTGCTCGGGATGGGGGTCGGGGCGGCCGCGGCCCTGGGCGTCGCCGGGTGCTCCGCCTCGGGCCAGGACGGCGAGGAAGGGCAGCGGGTCAAGAACGCGGCACCGGCCCGCCCCAAGCTGATAGGTGACGGCTCGACCGCCCATTACGGCAAGCAGCCCCACCAGCCCGGCGCGCCCGAGCGGCTGGCGCCGGGGCAGACCCCGCCGCAGTTCGTGATCTTCTCGTGGGACGGGGCGGGAGAGGTCGGCAACGGCCTCTTCCCCCGGTTCCGCAAGCTCGCCAAGGACCACGGCGCGGCCATGACCTTCTTCCTCTCCGGGCTGTACCTCCTGCCCGAGGACAAGAAGCGCCTCTACCTCCCGCCGAACAACCGCCCCGGCGCCTCCGACATCGGCTACCTCAGCGACGCGCACATACGGGAGACCCTCGACAACGTCCGGCAGGCGTGGTTCGACGGGCACGAGATAGGCACCCACTTCAACGGCCACTTCTGCTCCGGCCGGGGCAGCGTGGCGCACTGGACGCCCGCCCAGTGGAAGTCCGAGATAGACCAGGCCATGGGCTTCGTCACGAAGTGGAAGACGCACACCGGCCTCGCCGACGCCGAGCCGCTGCCCTTCGACTACAGCAAGGAACTGGTCGGCGGCCGCACGCCCTGCCTGCTCGGCCAGGAGAACCTGCTGCCCACCGCCCGCGAACTGGGCTGGCGCTACGACGCGAGCTCCCCGGGCGGCCTGCAGATGTGGCCCCGCAAGAAGCAGGGGATATGGGACTTCCCGCTGCAACAGATACCGTTCCCGGGTCACTCCTTCGAGGTCCTCTCGATGGACTACAACATCCTCGCCAACCAGTCGAAGAACTCCACCAAGGCGCCGCCGGCCAACTACCCGGGCTGGCGCAAGCAGGCCAGCGAGGCGTACATCGCCGGATTCCAGCGGGCCTACGAGACCAACCGCGCGCCGTTCTTCATCGGCAACCACTTCGAGCAGTGGAACGGCGGCATCTACATGGACGCCGTCGAAGAGGCGCTCAAGCACATCGCCGACGAGCGGAACAAGGACGTCCGGCTGGTCTCCTTCCGCCAGTTCACCGATTGGCTCGACGTCCAGGACCCCGGCGTCGTCCGCAAACTCCAGGGGCTGGGCGTCGGTCAGCGGCCGGCCGGCGGCTGGAAGTCGTACCTCTCCGCGGCCGCCTGAGCGGCCCGGCGCCTGCGGGAGACCCCCGGTGACGCGCCGGAAGCTTTCGTTCCGTACGGTCTGACATGGCCCTTCGTCAGCTGTGCGGCGGGGCGAGGGGGGCGCGGAAGATCCGCAAATGGCCCATGCGAAACTTTTCACATGAGTGACAGCCGCGCCCCCCGCCGCCTCACCAGTCGCCGCCGTCTCGCCCTGTTCGCCGCGGGAGCGGCGGCCGCCTCGCTGACGCTGAGCGCCTGCGGCGACGGTGCCTCCGGCGGCTCGGCGCAGACCCGGTTCGTCCAGGGCAAGAACGGCGTCGACACCGTCAAGCCCGACGAGCGGCAGCCCGCCCCCGACCTGTCCGGGGAGACCACCACCGGCAAGAAGCTGAACGTGGCCGACTACAAGGGCAAGGTCGTCATCATCAACGTCTGGGGCTCGTGGTGCGGCCCCTGCATCGCCGAGGCCCCCAACTTCGCCAAGGTCGCGAACGAGGACAAGGACAAGGGCGTCCAGTTCATCGGGATCAACACCCGCGACGCCGAGAAGTCGCAGGCCACCGAGTTCGAGCAGCAGCACAAGGTGCCCTACCCGAGCCTGTACGACCCCACCGGCAAGCTGATGCTGCGCTTCCCCAAGGGCAGCCTCAACCCGCAGTCGATCCCGTCCACGATCGCCATCGACCGGCAGGGGCGGATCGCCGCGCGCTCGATCGGCCCGCTCGCCGAGGACGACCTGCGCAAGATGGTCGACCCGCTGATCGCCGAGAAGTGATCGCGTGATCGCGCTCGCCGCCAACGCCGCGGAGAACCAGACCATCCTCACCGGTGCCCTCATCGCGGCCGTCCCGGTCGCCCTCGTCGCCGGCCTGGTCTCGTTCTTCTCGCCCTGCGTGCTGCCCCTCGTCCCCGGCTACATGTCGTACGTCACCGGGGTCACCGGCACCGACCTCGCCGAGGCCCGGCGCGGCCGGATGCTGGCCGGCGCCTTCCTCTTCGTCCTCGGCTTCACCGCCGTCTTCGTCTCCGGCGGCGCCCTCTTCGGCTTCTTCGGCAAGACCCTCCAGGACTACAAGGACGTCATCTCGCGCGTCCTGGGCGTGCTGATGATCCTGCTCGGACTGGCCTTCGCCGGCGTCCTGAAGCGGTTCGGCCAGCGCGAGCTGCGGTTCCACCGGAAGCCCGCGATGGGGCTGGCCGGCGCGCCGCTCCTCGGCGTCCTCTTCGGCGTCGGCTGGACGCCCTGCCTGGGCCCCACCCTCACCGCCGTCAACACCCTCTCCTTCTACGACGCCAGCGCCGGCCGCGGCGCACTGCTCACCGTGGCGTACTGCCTGGGCCTGGGCCTGCCGTTCATCGCGGTGGCACTCGCCTTCCGCCGGGTCCTCGGGGCCTTCGGCTGGGTCAAGCGGCACTACGTCTGGGTGATGAGGGCCGGCGGCGGCATGATGATCGCCCTCGGCGTCCTCCTCCTCACAGGCGTCTGGGACATCCTGATGTCCCAGCTACAGAGCTGGACGCAAAGCATCACCGTTGGGATCTGATTGATGTCCACCAAGACCGACACCACGGACGAGCCGGGCGCCGCCGCCGACCAGGGCGGTGATCTCGGCACTGCCGGATCCCAGCTCTCCACCGCCCCCAAGGAGGACGTCTCCCTCCCCTCCCTCGGCCCGATCGGCTGGGTGCGCTGGTTCTGGCGGCAGCTGACCTCGATGCGGGTGGCGCTGCTGCTCCTCTTCCTGCTGTCCATCGGCGCGATCCCCGGCTCGCTGATCCCGCAGACCAGCATCGACCCGGTCAAGGTCGACGCGTTCAAGGCCAAGCACGAGACCCTCGGCGAGGTCTACGACAAGCTGGGGATGTTCCACGTCTACAGCTCGGTCTGGTTCTCGGCGATCTACCTGCTGCTGTTCATCTCGCTGATCGGCTGCATCGTGCCGCGCGCCTGGCAGTTCATCGGCCAGCTCCGCGGCCGCCCGCCGGTGGCCCCCCGCCGCCTGACCCGGCTGCCCGCGTACACCACCTGGCACACCGAGGCGGCGCCCGAGGAGGTCCTCGCGGCGGCCGAGCGGCTGCTGAAGAAGCGGCGCTTCCGGGTCCGCCGGGAGGACACCTCGGTCGCCTCCGAGAAGGGCTACCTGCGCGAGGCCGGCAACCTGCTGTTCCACGTCGCGCTGATCGTGCTGCTGGTGGCGTTCGCCGTCGGCGGCCTGTGGAAGTCCGAGGGCGGCAAGCTGGTCACCGAGGGCGACGGCTTCTCCAACAGCCTCACCCAGTACGACGACTTCAGCTCCGGCCCGTTCTTCGACACCGACACCATGGAGCCGTTCGGGTTCACCATGAACTCGTTCGACGCGACCTACGAGCGGACCGGCCCGCAGAAGGGCACACCCCGCACCTTCCGCGCCAACATCACCTACTTCACCGGCGCGGACGGCACACCGCACAAGAAGTCGATCGAGGTGAACACCCCGCTCGACATCGCCGGCAACAAGGTCTACCTGCTCTCCCACGGCTACGCGCCGGTCGTCACCGTCAAGGACGGCCGCGGCAAGGTCGTCTACCACGGTGCGGTGCCGTTCCTCCCGCAGGACCCGAAGAACTTCACCTCCTCCGGCGTGGTGAAGGTCCCGGGCGCACAGACCAAGGACGGCCAGCGCAACCAGCTCGGCTTCCAGGCGCTGTTCGTCCCGACCTTCGGCGGCAAGAACTCCGGGTCGATGTTCTCCCAGTTCCCCGCGCCGGACTTCCCCGTCCTGTCGGTCAACGCCTGGCACGGCGACCTCGGCCTGGACTCCGGCCTGCCGCAGAACGTCTACCAGCTCGACACCAAGCGGCTGAAGCAGTACAAGGACGCCAGCGGCGACATCTTCAAGAAGATGCTGCTGCCCAAGGACCGGGCGGCCCAGATGCTCGGCCACGCCGGCGCCGAGCTGACCCCCCAGCAGCTCGACGCCGAGTCCACGATGACGCTCCCGAACGGCGCCGGCTCCATCACCTTCGAGGGCATCAAGACCTGGGCCAGCTTCAAGATCGCCCACCAGCCCGGCAACGGCCTCGCCCTGACCGGCGCGGTCTGCGCGCTGCTCGGCCTCGCCGGCTCGCTGTTCATCCAGCGCCGCCGCGTCTGGGTCCGCGCGGAGCGGCCCGCCGACGGCGTCACCATGGTCGAGATGGCCGGCCTCGGGCGCAGCGAATCGGCCCGGGTGGCCGACGAACTCGCCGCCCTCGCGGCCGCGCTGACGCCCAGCGCCCCGCTCGCCGCCGCGCCCTCCCCGGACACCGCGGACGATTCCGCCCCGTCCGCCGAAGAACCGACGGAGCCTACCGACTCTGCCGATCCTGCTGATCCCTCCGAAGGAGCGCGCGCGTGAATCTCGCTGCCGCAGCCAACGAGACACTGGCTCACAACAGCAATGTGTTGGTGTATTCGGCGATGGCCGTCTACACCCTCGCCTTCCTCGCCCACATGGCCGAGTGGGTGTTCGGCAGCCGCAGCAAGGTCGGCCGGACCGCCGCCGCCCTGACCGCCCAGGTCGCTGCCACCGCCGCGGCGCCTGTCCAGACCAGGCAGAAGGGCGGCACCGCCGTCCTGGAGCGCCCCAAGGTCGTCACCCGGTCCGCGGCCGGCGGCCCTGACGTCCCCGACGGCCCCGGCGCGCACGGCGGCACTGAGAAGGGCGACCTCTACGGCCGGATCGCGATCTCGCTGACCGTCCTGGCATGGGCGCTGCACGTCGGCGGCATCGTCACCCGCGCCGTGTCCGTGCAGCGCGCCCCCTGGGGCAACATGTACGAGTTCTCCACGACCCTGGGCGGGGTCGCGGTGACGGCCTACCTGGTCCTGCTGCTGCTCAAGAAGAACGTCCGCTGGCTCGGCCTGCCGCTGATCACCACCGTCCTGCTCGACCTGGGCCTGGCCGTCAGCGTCCTGTACACCGCCAGCGACCAGCTGGTGCCGGCGCTGCACTCGTACTGGCTGTGGATCCACGTCTCCTGCGCGATCATCTCCGGCGCGGTGCTCTACCTCGGTGCGGTCGCGAGCCTGCTCTTCCTCTTCCGCGACCGCTACGAGGCCAAGCTCGCCGACCCGGACGGCCCGCAGCCCGGCTCCTTCGCCACCTCGGTCCTGGAGCGGCTGCCCTCGGCCGCCTCGCTCGACAAGTTCGCCTACCGCGTCAACGCCACCGTCTTCCCGCTGTGGACGTTCACCATCATCGCGGGCGCCATCTGGGCCGAGGCCGCCTGGGGCCGCTACTGGGGCTGGGACCCCAAGGAGGTCTGGTCCTTCATCACCTGGGTCGCCTACGCCTGCTACCTGCACGCCCGCGCCACCGTCGGCTGGAAGGGCCGCAAGGCCGCCTGGCTGGGTGTGATCGCCTTCGTCTGCTACCTCTTCAACTACTTCATCGTGAACATCTTCGTCACCGGCCTGCACTCCTACGCCGGCGTCTGACGCGCCCGCCCCACCCGCAACACCCCGGTGCCGTACGGACCCACGGCCTCGCCCGCGAGGCCGTTCCGTACGGCACCGTCGTGTGTACGGGAGCCGCGCCGCCCCTACGGGAGCCGCGGCCCCGCCTCAGCGCCGCTTGCGCCCGCCGTGCTCCTGGCGCGGCGGCTTCTGGTCCGCCCCCGGCAGCGTCGGCTTGGGCAGGTGCGCCACCTCCCACTTCGCCTCGGCCAGCTTCTCGGCGGTGTCCCGCGGCAGCCGCGGCGGGTGGTGCGCCGGCGAACGGAAGCCGAACGCTGACGTCAGGTCGCCGAACGAGGCCCGTCGCCAGTCGGTGATGTTGGGCTCCGTCACCCCGGTGAACCGCTCCAGGAACTGCAGCACCGAGGTGTGGTCGAAGGCGTCGCCGGCCGCCCAGCCCCCCACCGTCCAGGGCGAGACGATCAGGCACGGCACCCGGAACCCGGCCCCGATCGGCAGCCCGCGGACGAACTCGTCCTTGGTGCCGGCCGGCGGCACCGGCGGCGGCACGTGGTCGAAGAGGCCGTCGTTCTCGTCGTAGTTCAGGATGAAGGCCGTCTTGGCCCACACCTTGGGGTTCGCGGCGATCGCCTCGATCTTCTTGGCCACGAAGTCGGCGCCGGCGGCCGGCAGGTAGTCCGGGTGCTCCGACTGGTAGCTGGTGGGGATGATCCAGGAGACCGCCGGCAGCCGGTCGTTGCGGGCGTCCTCCTCGAAGGCGCCGGCCGGTCCGGGCCGCACCCCCTTCTCGTACAGCGGGCTGCCCGGCTTGGCGTCCCGGAACGTCTGGAACTGCTCCAGCAGGTTGCAGCCGTAGTCGTCCTCCTCCTGGTACACCTTCCAGCTGACGCCGGCCGCCTCCAACCGCTCCGCGTACGTCGTCCAGCGGTACGGCTGGGGCGCGGTGTTGTTGAGGACCGGGCCGCCGCGGGTGCCGCCCGGGTCGAGGGTGCCGGTCATCCAGTACAGCCGGTTGGGCCAGGTGGGCCCGAAGACCGAGCAGAAGTAGTTGTCGCAGAGGGTGAACGCCTCGGCGAGGGCGAACTGGAAGGGGATGTCCGCGCGGGTGTGGTAGCCCATCACGTACGGGCCGTTGACGCCGTCGGCCTTGCGGTGCGCGGGCAGCCAGCGGTCCATCTTGCCGCCGTTCCACGCCTCGTGCTGGACCGACCAGGCGTGGCTGGTGGAGGGGATGGCCTGGGCGCTGGAGGTGTGGGTGTTGAGGCGGAACGGCAGCAGGTAGCCGTCGGGGTTCTCCGGGTCCGGCTGGTAGAAGACGGACCGGCCGGTGGACAGGGTGAGCGCGTCCGGGTCGTTGAAGCCGCGGACGCCGCGCAGAGTGCCGAAGTAGTGATCGAAAGAACGGTTCTCCTGCATCAGCAGGACCACGTGTTCGATGTCGCGCAGGGTGCCGTGCCGCGGCGGGCCGGCGGCGACGGCCTTCTGGACGCTGGGCGGCAGCAACGACAGCGCAGCGGTGCCGCCGATCGCCCCGGCCGCCGAGCCGAGGAGTCTGCGTCGGGTCATATTCGGCATATGTGCCACTCTCCCTGAGTCGCGGAAGCTCTCGGTGGGCCGTCCCGACTGTGGCGGCGACGCAGTTTCCCGGGCAGGGGGAGGTTGCTGAACGCTGAGTCAAATGGCCATGAACACACCAGAGTTGGCTGATCGGCCCTACGTCTCGTACGTCACCCGAAGCAGCGCTCGACCACTCGTGCACCACCCCGGCTACGCCTTTGTGGCGATTGACGAGGACACGCCGCTTACGCCCGGAGTTCGCCCGGGTGCCGGGCACGGGCGCCGACGCGGGGCCACTCTCCTGGCGGACTCCACCCGCTCGCGGACCCGGGACCGCAGGGCGTCGGCCGCGGGCCCCCGGGAAGGCGGGCGCACGCTAGCGGACCCCCGCGCGGCGGAGCAAGGCGGTCCGGGCGGGCCGGGGGCGGCCGGAAGCGGCCGTCGTCGTGCCTCAGCGCAGCCGCGCCAGGGCCGCCTCCGGCGCGGGGTACGGGCGCTCGTCGGGCAGCAGCTCCCGGGCGGCCCGGTCCTCGCCCGCGCGCACCAGTGCCCGCACCTTCCGGGCCAGCGGCGTCACGTCGCGGACGGCCACGGTCCACTCGTCCGCGTACGCCCGCGCCAACTCGCCCGACAGCCCGAGCTGGAGGGAGCGGTGCGGCAGCGGCTTCAGGTGCAGATCGCGCTCGGGGTCCCACTGGACCCGGGCCGGCGCGCGGCGCAGCGCGCGCTGCCAGGCGGCGCGGTCCGGGTGGAGCCCGGGGACGTAGTGCGACAGGCACGCCCGGTCCAGCGCCAGGTCGAAGCCGGCGCGGGTGATCTCCACGGCCAGCACCGTCTCCTGATCGGCCTTGGTGGCCCAGCCGCAGCGGTACATCATCCACAGGAACGACGGCTTGATCCACGTCATCCGGTCGCGCTTCCAGGCGGCCGGGAACCGTCCGTCGCGCGCGGCGGGCAGCCCCAGTGACGGCGCGTACGCCTGGTAGGCGGTGACGGTGTCCGCGGTGTGCAGCGCCCGGATGCGGCAGGACGGCTCACGGGCGGCGGTGGTGCCGGTGCTCATGGCGGCATCCTGCCGGGGCCGGGCGGCGCCGGCCACCGGATTACGCGCCCCGGCCGGGGGCCCCGCGGCGGCCGCAGGGGGCTTCAGCCGCCGCCGATGTCCTCGTGCCACAGCTCCGGCTGCGCCCCGATGAAGTCCCGCATCATCGCCGCGCACCCGGGGTCGTCGAGCAGCACGATCCGCACGCCGTGCCGGGCCAGCCAGTCGTGGCCGCCGTGGAACGTCCGGGCCTCGCCGATGACCACCCGGGAGATGCCGAACTGCCGGACCAGCCCGCTGCACAGCCAGCACGGCGAGAGCGTGGTGACCAGCGTCGTGCCGCGGTAACCGGGTTGCCGCCCGGCCGCCCGGAACGCGGCGACCTCGGCGTGCAGCGCCGGATCGCCGTCCTGGACACGGCGGTTGCGGCCACGGCCCAACAGCGCGCCGTCCGGGCCGTAGAGCGCCGCCCCCACCGGGACGCCGCCCTCGGCGAGCCCCGCCCGCGCCTCGGCGACGGCCGTGGCGAGCATGGCCCGGGCCTGTTCCTGGAGGTGGTCGGGGTGCCCGCACGGGTCGTCGTGGCCGTCGACGCGGCCGTAGCGGCGGACGGCGTCGCGGTCCTGCCCCCACTCCCGCGTCGGGTCGGGATCCGGTGCCTGGTCCATGCCGGTCACTCTCCCCGCCCGGCCGGGCAGTGGCAACGCGGGCTGGGCCGGACGGCCGTGAGGCCCGCTCAGGACGCGGCGGGCGGGGTGTCCTCGGGGTCCTTGCCGCTCTTGTCGGTCGTGTCGGTCTTGTCGGCCCCGTCGGTCCTGCCGTCCTTGCCGGTCCCGCCGCCCTTGCCGCTCGCGCCGTCGCCGGTGCCGGTCCCGCCGTCGGCGGCCCCGGTCTCCTTGCGCCGCAGGTCCTCCTCGCGGCGCCGCAGATCGGCCTCCCAGTCCTTCAGCAGCGCCTCGTCCTTCTTGTTCTCCTCGCGCAGGGACCGCAGGAACTCGGGGTTGTCGTCCGGTGCCACCCACTTCGTGCCGCGGTTGCGGTGCCACTCGGCGGGCGTGCCGCCGGCGCCGCCGGCCGCCGGCTGCCGCTGCTTGCCGGCCGCCAGCCAGGCGATCGGCCCGATCAGCACCTCGCCGAACAGCAGGATGATCAGCACCCACACCACCTTGGGCAGGCCGCGCACCTGCGACTCGGGGGTGTTGACGCAGTCGATGAAGGCGTAGATCCACAGTGCCAGCACCAGAAGGAACGGCAGATACCTGAGCATTGCGGATGGTCCCCCTGCGCGTGCGTGCGGGCCCTTCGGCGGGGCCCCGTGACCCGTACAGGGTAGTGCGTACCGGATACTGGAGCGCATGGCTTACGACGATCTTCGCTCCCTGCTGCGGGCCCTGGAGCGCGAGGGCGACCTGACGCGCATCAAGGCCGAGGTCGACCCGTACCTGGAGGTCGGCGAGATCGTGGACCGGGTGCAGAAGGCCGGCGGGCCGGCGCTGCTCTTCGAGAACGTCAAGGGCTCGTCGATGCCGCTGGCGATGAACGTCTACGGCACCGACCGCCGCCTGCTGAAGGCCCTCGGCCTCACGTCGTACGGGGAGATCAGCGAGAAGATCGGCGGGCTGCTCAAGCCCGAGCTGCCGCACGGCTTCGTGGGCGTGCGCGAGGCGTTCGGCAAGCTCGCCAACATGACGCACGTCCCACCGAAGAAGCTCAAGGGCGACGCGCCCGTCCAGGAGGTCGTGCTCACCGGCGACGACGTCGACCTGGAGAAGCTGCCGGCGCTGTTCACCTGGCCCAAGGACGGCGGGTCCTTCTTCAACCTCGGTCTGACCCACACCAAGCACCCCGAGACCGGCGTCCGCAACCTCGGCCTCTACCGCCTCCAGCGCCACGACAAGCGCACCATCGGGATGCACTGGCAGATCCACAAGGACAGCCGCAACCACTACCAGGTCGCCGCCAAGCGCGGTGAGCGGCTGCCGGTCGCCATCGCCTTCGGCTGCCCGCCGGCGGTGACGTACGCCTCGACCGCACCGCTGCCCGGCGACATCGACGAGTACCTCTTCGCCGGCTTCCTCCAGGGCAAGCGGGTCGAGATGGTGGACTGCAAGACCGTCCCGCTCCAGGTCCCGGCGCACGCCGAGGTCGTCATCGAGGGCTGGCTGGAGCCCGGCGAGATGCTGCCGGAGGGCCCGTTCGGCGATCACACCGGCTTCTACACGCCGCAGGAGCCCTTCCCGGCGCTGAAGATCGACTGCGTGACGATGCGGAAGCGCCCGCTGCTCCAGTCGATCGTCGTGGGCCGCCCGCCGACCGAGGACGGGCCGCTGGGCCGGGCCACCGAGCGGTTCTTCCTCCCGCTCCTGAAGATCATCGTGCCGGACATCGTGGACTACCACCTGCCCGAGTCCGGTGGCTTCCACAACTGTGCGATCGTCTCGATCGACAAGAAGTACCCCAAGCACGCCCAGAAGGTCATGCACGCCATCTGGGGCGCCCACATGATGTCGCTGACCAAGCTGATCGTCGTGGTCGACGCGGACTGCGACGTGCACGACCTCCACGAGGTCTCCTGGCGGGCGCTGGGCAACACCGACTACGCCCGCGACCTGACCGTCGTCGAGGGCCCCGTCGACCACCTCGACCACGCCTCCTACCAGCAGTTCTGGGGTGGCAAGGCGGGCATCGACGCCACCAGGAAGTGGCCCGAGGAGGGCTACACCCGCGACGGCGGCTGGCCGGACATGGTCGAGTCGGACCCGAAGACCGCGGCGCTGGTCGACCGCCGCTGGAAGGAGTACGGGCTGTGAGCGAGCCTGGCGTACCGACGATCAACAGGTGCGTGCCGTGCGCGTGCCGGGCCGAGCGCAGTGAGGTTCCCGCATGAGTGCATCCGCCGCCGCGGTACCGCAGCCGGGCAGGACGCGGGCCTTCCTGCGGCTCGTCGTCATCGAGCACTCGGTCTTCGCGCTGCCCTTCGCCTACATCGCGGCCTTCACCGCGATGCACCAGCTCGACCGGAACGTCCACTGGGTCCGGCTGCTGCTCGTCACCGTCGCCATGGTCGGCCTGCGCACCTTCGCGATGGCCGCCAACCGCATCATCGACCGGGAGATCGACGCCCGTAACCCGCGCACGGCCGGGCGCGAACTGGTCACCGGCGCGGTGTCGGTGCGCTCCGCCTGGACCGGTGCGCTGGTCGCGGTGGTGGTCTTCCTGGGCGCGGCCGCGCTGCTCAACCCGCTGTGCCTGGCGCTGGCGCCGGTCGCGGTGGTCCCGATGGTCGTCTATCCGTACGGGAAGCGCTTCACCAACTTCCCGCACGCGATCCTGGGCCTGGCCCAGGCGATCGCCCCGGTCGGCGCCTGGCTCGCGGTCACCGGTTCGTGGTCGTGGGAGTCGGTGATCCTCGGTCTCGCGGTCGGCATCTGGATCGGCGGCTTCGACCTGATCTATGCCTGCCAGGACGTCGAGGCGGACCGCCGCAACGGCGTGCTGTCCGTACCGGCCCGCTTCGGCGTGCCGGGGGCGCTCTGGGGCGCCCGCTGGTGCCACGTCGCCACCACCGCGCTGCTGGCGTGGTACGGCGTCGCGATCGGCGCCGGGGTCTTCTTCTGGATCGGTCTGGTGATCGTGGCGGTGGCGTTCTGCTACGAGCACGCGATCGTGCGCCCGCACGACACCTCGCGGCTCAACCGGGCGTTCTTCCAGGTCAACAGCTTCATCGGGATCGCGCTGTTCGTCTGCGCGCTGCTCGACCTGTTCGTCCGCGGCCTGACGCCCTGACGCCCCGTCGCCCTGACGCCCGGCCGGTCAGCCCTTGTGGAGCGGCCAGGCGATCAGTCGGGGGTAGCTCCACGGCTCGCCCTTGCTGGCCTTGATGGTGCCGATGATGGCGCAGACCAGCCCGGACACGGCGTAGGCCGCCATGATCACCATGATTGTCACCAGTGGCACGGCCAGCCCCGGCGGAGCGTCGCTGCTCCCGCTGCCGTCGGCCGCGGCGAAGGTGATCGCGCTGCCGAAGTAGAGCAGCACGCCGAGCGTCGCGACGACGGCCTGGGTGATGCCGAAGTTCAGCGCCTGGGTGGCGTGATGGCGGACGTACGGATCGTGCTTGTGACGGGCGTTGCTGCGGATCGACAGCGGGACGATCCAGCCGAGGAACCCGCCCAGGCCGCAGAAGATCGAGCCGGCGGAGATGGTCAGCAGCGCCCCGAGGTGTGCCCACATCGCCGGGCTCGTCGAGGGCCGGGGAAGCGGGGCGCCGTACCCGGGGCCGGTGGGGTAGCCGTAGCCGGGCGCGCCCGGCTGGCCGTACCCGCCGGGCGGGGGCTGTTGCTGCCAGCCCCCGGGCGGGCCGTACCCCGGCTGGTGGTGGTCGGACATGCTGCATTCCCCCCGAAGTGCTGGTGCCGTCGGCTCGCCGGGCCGCCGCGGACGGTGTGGAGCAGTGCCGATGCCGGCTCCCGGCCGCCTTCGAGCCTTGTACGTCGAGACTACGAGAGGGGTCCGACAACGACGCCCGTCGGCTGTGCCGCCCGCCCCCGCTCGCGCAGGACGACCGCCGCCAGCACCCCGCCGACCAGCCCGAACAGGTGGCCCTGCCAGCTGATCCCGCTGGTGGTGGGCAGCGCGCCCCACAGGATCGAGCCGTAGACCACGGCGACGCCCACCCCGATCCCGATGTCCAGCACCTTGCGTTCGATGAAGCCGCGGACCAGCAGGTACCCGAAGAGCCCGAAGACCACGCCGGAGGCGCCCGCGGTGTTGCTGTGCTGCGCGGCGGTCAGCCACACGCCGAGCCCGCTGACGACGATGATCAGCAGGGCCGCGGCCAGGAACCGCCGGATGCCGCTGCGCAGTGCGGCGACGAAGCCCAGCACCAGCAACGGCAGGGTGTTGGCGGCCAGATGGTCGAAGCCGAAGTGGAGGAAGGCGGCGGGGACCACGTCGACCAGCTCGGCCGGATCGCGGGGCTGGATGCCGAAGGCGTCGAGGGCGTTGCCGCTGAGGGCGTCCACGCCCTCCAGGACCCACAGCAGCGCCACCCAGCCCAGCATCAGCAGGAGCGCGGGTCTGGCCCGTGCGGTGCGCGGCGTCATCGTCGGCCCCCTCGTCGTCGGCGTCTGCGGTCGGCTCCCCGGCGTCCTGCCGGCGCACAGGTAGTAACGGTCGTGACGGCCCCGACGGTTCCGCCGGATAGGCTCGATCCGTGGAGCCGCCGCACAACGACACCAGCAAGAACGCCAGCGCCGCGCACGACAGCGCCGAGCCGGACCCGGGCCGCCGGCCGTGGGTCGTCGGGGTCTCCGGCGCGTCCGGGACGCCGTACGCCGCCTCCGTGCTGCGCGGGTTGCTCGCGGCCGGGGAGGCGGTAGACCTCGTCGTCAGCCGGGCGTCGCGACTGACCTTGATGGACGAGACCCGGATCGCCTTCCGGGACGCGCACTGGCGCAGCGACCTGCGGGAGTGGCTGGCGCGCGGCGCGGACGGCAAGCCGGACGCCTTCCCCGTGACCGAGGAGGAGTTGGCGGGGGTCCGCTACTGGCCGGCCGGCGATCTGGCCGCGGGGCCGTCGTCGGGGTCGTATCCGGCGAAGGGGATGGTGATCGTCCCGGCGAGCACGGCGTGTGTGGCCGGCGTGGCGCTGGGACTGTCGAAGGACCTGTTGCAGCGGGTGGCGAGCGTGACGCTCAAGGAGCGGCGGCCGCTGGTCGTCGCGGTGCGGGAGACCCCGCTGAACGGGCAGACGCTGAAGCATCTGGTGGCGCTGGACGAGGCGGGCGCCGTGGTGCTGCCCGCCTCTCCGGCGTTCTACGCGGGTGCGACGCACATCCAGGATCTGGTGGACTTCGTCGCGGGCCGGGTGCTCGATGCGGCTCAGGTGCCGCACGGGCTGTACCGGCGGTGGGAAGGGGAGCTGGGGGGCGGCTCCAAGGGGGAGGCCCCGAAGGCTCGTTAGCGCTTCTTGGTGGTGGCGCGGCCCAGGCGGCGTCGTGCCCGCGGGGTCGCGGGCTGCTGGGCGGCACGGGAACGATTGGCCTGGTCCTGCAGCTCACGCATGCGGGCGTAGGCCATCTCGATCGAGTACACGGTGACAACTCCTGTTGAAAGATCGTCCTTGATCATTCTAAATGAATCACAGGGCTCGGGCCCTGTATGCCTTAGATTCTACATGCAGAACGCAGAAAAGCGGAAAGATTGGAAGGCTTGAGGGCATGGACGCGGTGGATAGGCAGCTCATCCAGGCACTTCGTGAGAACGGCAGGGCCTCCTACGCGGAGCTCGGCCGGCTCGTCGGCCTCTCCGGTCCCAGCGTCACGGACCGGATCAACCGCCTCGAAGCGGCCGGAGTGATCACCGGATACCGTGCGACGGTCGACGCCGCCTCGCTCGGACTCGGCGTCACCGCACTGGTCGGCATCTCCCTGTCGGACGCCGCCGACCACGAGGACGTCGCCCGCCGGCTCAAGGACCTCGAAGAGATCGAGGACTGCTGGTTCATCGCCGGCGACGACTCCTACATGCTCAAGGTGCGGGTCGGCGACGTCGACGGGCTGGAGCGCACCATCCGGCGGCTGTCCGGCACCAAGGGCGTCTCCCGGACGCGGACCACGATCGTGCTCTCCACCAAGTGGGAGAACCGCGTCGGCGAACTCCCCGAAGAGGTCGACTGAGTCGGGCGCTCACCGGGGCGGGCGGCGCCGCCGGGGCACTTTCCAGGGGTCGCCGCCCGCCGTGGAACCGGGGGAGTAGGCTCGGCGAAGCCCGTTTTTCGTAGGAAACGGCCAGCGTTTCACGTGAAACGGCCGGTGACAGACAGAGATGGTGGGAGGCGACCCGATGGCTGCGTCGATGGATGCCGGCCTCAAGCGCGAGCTGGAGGCCAAGGTCCGCGCCGGCGAACGGCTGACCCGCGAGGACGGAATCGCCCTCTACGAGTCCGACGACCTGGCCTGGCTGGGGGGTCTCGCCCACGAGGTGCGGACCCGCAAGAACGGCGACGTCGTCCACTTCAACGTCAACCGTCACCTCAACATGACCAACGTGTGCACCGCGTCCTGCGCGTACTGCTCGTTCCAGCGCAAGCCGGGCGAGAAGGACGCGTACACGATGCGCATCGAGGAGGCCGTCCGCCTCGCCAAGGCGATGGAGAACGAGAACCTCACCGAGCTGCACATCGTCAACGGCCTGCACCCGACCCTGCCGTGGCGCTACTACCCGCGCTCGCTGCGGGAGCTGAAGAACGCGCTGCCGCACGTCTCGCTCAAGGCGTTCACCGCCACCGAGATCCACCACTTCGAGACCATCTCCGGGCTGTCCGCCTCGGAGATCCTCGACGAGCTGATCGACGCCGGCCTGGAGTCGCTGACCGGCGGCGGCGCCGAGATCTTCGACTGGGAGGTCCGGCAGCACATCGTCGACCACGCCACCCACTGGGAGGACTGGTCGCGGATCCACCGCCTCGCCCACGCAAAGGGCCTCAAGACCCCCGCCACCATGCTCTACGGGCACATCGAGGAGCCCCGCCACCGCGTCGACCACGTCCTGCGGCTGCGTGAACTCCAGGACGAGACCGGCGGTTTCCAGGTCTTCATCCCGCTGCGCTACCAGCACGACTTCGTGGACATGAAGGACGGCAAGGTCCGCAACAAGCTCCAGGCGCGGACCACGATGGCCAGCGGTGCCGAGGCCCTGAAGACCTTCGCGGTCTCCCGGCTGCTCTTCGACAACGTCCCGCACGTCAAGGTCTTCTGGGTGATGCACGGCGTGCAGACCGCCCAGCTCGCGCTCCAGCACGGCGCGGACGACATGGACGGCTCGGTCGTCGAGTACAAGATCACGCACGACGCGGACAACTACGGCACGCCGAACAAGCTCACCCGCGACGACCTGCTGGAGCTGATCCGCGACGCCGGCTTCCGGCCCGTCGAGCGCAACACCCGCTACGAGACCATCCGCGAGTACCCCGGCCCGGACGCCGAGCGCCGCGAGTCCCCGCAGCCGATGCGGCTCTGACACCACCCCCGGCCCCGCGGGGCCCCGGTAGGGTCCGCTCCATGAGCGTGCGCTTCGAGCTGGACCCTGCCGTCACCCCGGAAGTCCGCGACGGGATCCGCGCACTGTGGGCGGACGTCGCCAACGCGGGCGGTGCGGTCGGCCTGGTCCCGCCGGTGACCCCCGAAGACGTCCGCCCCGACCTCGTCCGCCACCTCGTGGCCCTCACCGAGGGCCGCGAGCGCCTGCTCATCGGTCGGGACGCCGCCGGCCGGGTCGTGGCCACCGCGTTCCTCACGCTCAACTGGCACCGGATGTCCACCCACTGGCTGTGGGTCTACACCGTGATGGTCCACCCGGACCTCCAGGGCCGGGGTGTCGGCCGCGCCCTGATGGCCGCGGTCGCCGACGCGGCCCGCGGCATCGACGACATCATCGGCCTGCGCCTGACCTGCCGCGGCGGCACCGGCCTGCGCCGCTTCTACGAGTCCTGCGGCTACAAGGAGATCGGCCGCGCCCCCCGCGCCATCAAGCTCGCCGACGGCGACTTCCGCGACGACATCACCATGTGGCTGGACCTGGCCTGAAGCGCCCTCGGCCGGGGGCCCGGAAGATCGCCCAGCGTCCTGTGCTTGACTGGACGGAGACCCTTTCGGTTGCCGTTGAGAAGAAGGTCCCGACCGTGAGTAGCCCCAAGTTCGCCACGCTCCGCTACACCGCCCTTCGCATCGGCCTGTTCGTTGCCAGCTTCGCCGTGGTGTGGGTGCTGGCGTACTTCCGGATCATTCCGCTCGGCGTCGGCAGCTCCAACACCGTCTGGCTGCTCCTCCTCGCCATCGTGATCTCCGCGCCGCTCAGCTTCGTGCTGCTGCGCAAGCAGCGGGACGCGATGTCCGAACAGATCGTGGCCAAGGTGGACCGCCAGAAGGAGCGTCTCGCGGCCAACCAGCGCATGGAGGACGGGCTGTAGGCCCCGTCCGTCCCCCCCGCCGGACTGTAAGACGCGTCACGTCGACGCGCGGTCCGGTCCCCACGTCCGCCCGGCGCCCGGTGCGCGGAGTCCCAACTCCCCGCACCGGGCGCCGATTTGCGTTTTCCCACCGGTTTTGGGGCGCCCGACCCCGCTCCCTCCCGACCCAAAGATTTTCTTTGGGTTCCTCAAAGTTCAAGTGTTAACGTTCCTGCCATGAAGACCGCAGCTGCGCCCTCGAACCCCATGAGCGTCCCGCTCGTGGTGCGCCTGCACGTCGATCTTTGCCGCTGTATGTCCGCGGCCTGTTGCCGCCGCTGACCCGTTCCCCCAGCGGCCGGAGATCCTGCTCGTACGTACGGACCTCCTGGCGCCACGTCATGCCGTTCCCGACGCCCCGCGTCCTCACGCCTTCCCCGTCTCCGGAGTGTGTCCGTTGTCCACGTCTGCCCAGACTCCCGCGCCCGCCGGGGCGCCCCAGACCCCGAAGACCTCCCGAATACCCAAGATCCCGTTCTGGGTGCAGATCCTGGCCGGCCTCGTCCTCGGCGTGCTGCTCGGCTGGGCCGCCAAGAGCGGTGACATCGGCTGGCTCGGCTCCACCCTGGAGCACATCGGCGACCTCTTCGTCCAGCTGCTGAAGCTGGCCGTCGCCCCCCTGGTCTTCTTCGCGATCCTGGTCTCGATCACCAACCTGCGGCAGGTCAACAACGCCGCGCGGCTGGCCACCCGCACCCTGCTGTGGTTCATGGTCACCTCGCTCATCGCGGTGGCGATCGGCCTGGCCATCGGCCTGCTGACGCACCCCGGCGCGGGCACCGGACTGACTCCCAAGGACGGCAAGCTCCCCCAGCACACCGGCTCCTGGATCGACTTCCTCACCGGCATCGTCCCCACCGACGTCATCACGCCGTTCACCGAGCTCAACGTCCTGCAGATCGTCTTCATCGCGGCCGTCGCCGGCATCGCCGCACTCCAGCTCGGCGAGAAGGCCGAGCCGGTCCTCAAGCTCAGCCGCGCCACCCTGGAACTGCTCCAGAAGGCGCTGTGGTGGGTCATCCGCCTGGCCCCGATCGGCACCGTCGGCCTCATCGGCCACGCCATCGCCACCTACGGCTGGAACCTCATCGGCAAGTACGCGACCTTCACCGTCGACATCTACGTCGGCTGCGCGCTGGTCCTCTTCGTCGTCTACCCGCTGCTGCTCTCCACCGTCGCCAAGGTCAACCCGCTGCAGTTCTTCCGCGGCGCCTGGCCCGCCATCCAGCTGGCGTTCGTCTCCCGCTCCTCGGTGGGCACCATGCCGGTCACCCAGAAGGTCACCGAGCGCCTCGGCGTGCCGAAGGAGTACGCCTCCTTCGCGGTGCCGTTCGGTTCGACGACCAAGATGGACGGTTGCGCCTCGATCTACCCGGCGATCGCCGCGATCTTCATCGCGCAGATCTTCAACGTGCACCTGAGCATCGCCGACTACGTCCTGATCGCCTTCGTCTCGGTCATCGGCTCCGCCGCCACCGCCGGCCTCACCGGCGCCACGGTCATGCTGACCCTGACCCTCTCCACGCTGGGCCTGCCCCTGGAGGGCGTCGGCCTGCTGATGGCCATCGACCCGATCCTGGACATGATGCGGACCGCCACCAACGTGGCCGGCCAGTCCGTCATCCCGATCCTGGTCTCGGCCCGCGAGAAGATCCTGGACCGCGACGCCTACGCCCGTGCGACCAGCATCAGCATCGGCGACACCGACGCCGGCGCCGAGGCCACCGGGTCCGCCGCCGAGCGCGAGCCGGCCCCGGCCGCGGCCTGACGCCACCCACCGGGGTCCGCCCCGCAGCACCCGCAACGCCCCCGCGGCCCGTACGAGGCCGCGGGGGCGCTGTCGTGCGCGGCGGCGCGCACCGCGTCAACGGGCGAGTGCCACCGCGCCGGTGTGCGCCAGGATCGCCGCCGCGAGCGGGCGGTGGACCGCCGGCGGCAGCGCGTGCCCCATTCCCTCCACCTCGACCAGCCGCGCGCCCCGCACCGCCTGTGCGAGGTGCTGCGGGTGCGGCGGCGGGAACACCGGCTCGGCCGGGGCGCAGACCACCAACGTCGGCACGGCGTTGCGCGCCAGTTCCTCGGTGCGGAGCATCCCGCCGTCGTCGGCGCGCCCGTGGGCGGTGCCCACGCGGTGGTGGCCGGTGTGCGCGACGACCCGGCGCTCCAGGTCGCGGAAGAACGCCTCGTCGAACGGCAACCGCCCGCCGTCGAGCACCCGCCAGTGCGCGATCCGGCGCTCGATCTCGGCCGCTTCGCCGTGGTCCACCACCGGCCGGGCCCACATCTCCAGCACCTCCGGGGCGATGCCCGGCAACGCGTCCACCGGGACGGTGGAGCCGTCGGGCCGGGTGTACGGGACGGTGCTGAGGGCGCAGGTGCCCATCAGCGTGGCGCTGAGCAGCCGGTCGGGGTGGTCGGCGAGGAGCAGTTGCACCAGCATGCCGCCCAGCGACAGTCCGACCACGTGCGCCCGCTCGACGCCGAGCCCGTCCAGCACGGCGACCGCATCGGCGGCCAGGTCCGTGACCCGGTACGGACGGTCCTCGAACGGCCAGGTGGAGCGGCCGGTGTCCCGGTGGTCGTAGCGGATCACCCGGTGGTGCGCGGCCAGTGCGTCCACCAGCGGCTCCGGCCAGCCGACGCCGCTGGCCTGCGCGCCCATGACCAGCAGCAGCGCCGGTGCGTCGACGGGTCCCCGCTGCTCGGTCCACAGCCGGATTCCCGGGGCGACCTCGACGAACTGCTCGTGCACCGCCGTCCCTCGTTGCTGCACCATGCGCGGACCTCCTCGATTCCCAATGAAACGAACCGTATCGTCTCGTTGTGTCTCACATCATGTCAAGCGAGCGGGCGCGGAGGGCGAAGATCGTAAACTTACTTTGCGGTAAATGCCGCAAAGGGGCGGGCTGATGGAGGGGCTTGAGGGTGGGAGCTGCCAAGCGCAAGCGGGTGCCGCGGGCGGTCCGGGAGCAGCAGATGATGGACGCCGCGGTGCGGACGTTCGCGCGGTGCGGGTACCGGGCCGCCTCCATGGACGAGATCGCCGAACTCGCCGGCGTCTCCAAGCCGCTGGTCTACCTCTACCTCCACTCCAAGGAAGACCTCTTCGGCGCGGTCATCCGGCGCGAGTCCGCGGCGTTGGTGGCGGCCGTGACCGCGGCCGTCGAACCGGGCGCCGCCGCCGACCGCCAGCTCTGGAGCGGCCTGGCCGGCTTCTTCGCCCACACCGCCGCGCACCCCGACGGCTGGGCGGTGCTGCACCAGCAGGCGCGGGCCCAGGGTGAGCCCTTCGTCGCCGAAGTGGCGGCCATGCGGGCGGAGATCGTCCGGTTCGTCACCGGCCTGATCGGCGCCGCCGCGAAGGAGGCCGGCTGCGCCGGCGAACTGGCCGACCGCGAGGTGGCCGGCCAGGCCCACGCCCTGGTCGGCGCCGCCGAATCCCTCGCCGAATGGGTCAACGCCCCGGCCGCCGACGGCACTTCGTCCACCGCCGGCCCCGCACCGGACCGGCCCACGGCCGAGGAGGCCGCCGGCACCCTGATGAACTTCGCCTGGTCCGGCCTCGACCGCCGCATGCGCGGCGAACGGTGGGCCCCGGCCTGACCCGACCGGCGGCCGGCGCGCCACCGTCCCCCGGCCGTACGGGAATTGCCGTGCACGGGCATTGGCCAGCCCCGTGCCCCGGGCGTAAATTTACTGCGCAGTAAGGTTACCGTCGGGTCAGCGCCGAGAGGGGCCGGCACCTTGCTGCATCCACTGCGTTCCGGTCGACCGCGCCCACTCCGCCGCCGTCGCCGCGCGCCACCCCGTTGCCGCGGCCCACCCCGTCCGCGCCCCCACCGCCGCCGCCCCCCACCGGCGCCGCCCCCATCGGACCGCCGCCGTCCGGCAGCCACAACCGAGACGGCGTGCGAGCCGCCGGCGGCGCGGGCGCTCCCGCCCGCACGGCGCGCGAGCCGACGACGCGACGCGACCACGGACCCGCCCCTTCCCCCCTTCCCCTCTTCTCCCTTCCCCCCTGCAACACCAGCGCGCAACACCGAGGAGCCGCTCGTGTTCAACCGCCCCACCGCACCCCCAACCGCCCCCGTTACGAGCGCAGTTACCGCCCCGCGCCTCACCCCGCCCCGCACGACGCTGCGCGACGGCACCGTCCGCGAGGCCACCGTGCCCCCGCTCGCCCCGCCCGTCCGCACCGGCTCGCTGGGCGACATCCCCTTCGCCAACGCCGCCGAGGACCCGGACGCGGCCGTCCTCTCCCGCAAACAGCCCGACGGCACCTGGCGCGACGTCACCGCCGCCGAGTTCGCCGCCGAGGTCCGTGCCGTCGCCAAGGGCCTGATCGCGCACGGCCTCCGCCCCGGCGACCGGCTCGCGATCATGGCCCGGACGACCTACGAGTGGACCCTCCTCGACTTCGCCGCCTGGGCCGCCGGCCTGGTCACCGTCCCCCTCTACCCGACCTCCTCGGCCCACCAGGCGCAGTGGATCCTGCACGACTCGACGGCCCGCGCCTGCGCCGTCGAGGCCGTCGACGAGGCCCGGCTGATCAGCCAGATCCGCGGCCGGCTCCCGTCCCTGGACCACCTCTGGCAGTTCAGCACCGGCGCCGTCGCCCAACTCGTCGACGCCGGCCGGGACCTCCCCGACGAGGTCGTGGACGAACGCCGCGCCACCCTCACCCCCCACGTCCTGGCCACCCTCGTCTACACCTCCGGCACCACCGGCAACCCCAAGGGCTGCGCCCTCACCCACGCCAACTTCTTCGCCGAGGTCGACAACGCCATCGCCCTGCTCCACCCGGTCTTCACGTCGGTCAGCGAGGAGCCCGCCGCCACCCTCCTCTTCCTCCCCCTCTCGCACGTCTTCGGCCGCATGGTCGCCGTCGGCTGCCTGCGCGCCCGGGTCCGCCTCGGGCACGCCGCCAGCATCCAGACCGACGAACTCCTCGCCGACCTCGCGGCCTTCCGCCCCACCTTCCTCCTGGCCATCCCCTACGTCCTGGAGAAGGTCTTCAACACCGGCCGCGCCACCGCCGAGAAGACGGGCCGGGCCGCCTCCTTCGACCGCGCGGCCCGCATCGCCCGCGCCTACGGGGAGGCCGTCGAGGCCCGCGAACACGGGACGGGCCCCGGCCCCGGCGTCGCCCTCAAGGCCGCCCGCACCCTCTACGACCCGCTGGTCTACCGCCGGATCCGCGCCGCCCTCGGAGGCCGGGTCCGCCACGCGATCTGCGGCGGCTCGCCCCTGGGCCACCGCCTCGCCGCCTTCTACTCCGGCGCCGGCATCGAGGTCTTCGAGGGCTACGGCCTGACGGAGACCACCGCCGCGAGCACCCTCACCCCGCCGCTGCGCCCGCGGATCGGCACGGTCGGCTGGCCGCTGCCCGGCAGCGCCGTCCGCATCGCCGACGACGGCGAGGTCCTGCTCCGCGGCCCGCACGTCTTCGCCGGCTACTGGGACGGCGCCCGCAACGCCGTCCGGCCGGCCACCGACCACGACGGCTGGTTGGCCACCGGCGACCTCGGGGCGCTCGACGCCGACGGCTACCTCACCCTCACCGGCCGCAAGAAGGAGATCATCGTGACCAGCGGGGGCAAGAACGTCGCCCCCGCCCCCCTGGAGGACCGGCTCCGCGCCCACCCCCTCGTCGGCCAGTGCATGGTCGTCGGCGACGACCGCCCCTACGTCACCGCCCTGCTCACGCTGGACCCCGACGGCCTCTCCCACTGGCGTCAGATGACCAAGAAGCGCGATGTGCCGCTCACCGAACTCGTCCGCGACGAGCGCCTTCTCGCCGACCTGCAGACCGCCGTCGACGACGCCAACCAGCTGGTCTCCCGCGCCGAGTCGATCCGCCGCTTCGCCGTCCTCGCGGCCGAGTTCTCCGAGCGCACCGGCCACCTCACCCCGTCCCTCAAACTCCGCCGCGCCGCCGTGGCCCGTGACTTCTCCCACGAAATCTCCCAGCTTTACCAAAGGGAGTGAAAGGGAGTGGCCGGGTTTCCGAAAGGGAGCGGCCCGGCTCTGGAGCCACGGCCCTCAGCGCGTCAAACTGGAACCCCGTGTCACCTCTGTGGGGGAGGTGGCACGGGGCCATCGGCATGCCACGCGCCCGGCGGTCCCGCGCGGACGGACCCGGCCGCCGGTGCCCCGTCACCGCGGGGGCAGGGCCACCGCGGTCTGCATCTGGCACGAGTTGCACCAGAACGCCCACCCGTTGGCGTCCACGGACCGCGACCCGCACGCCAGGCACGGATCCCCGACGAAGCTCGCCGCCACCCACGCACCGGCCGAGGCGGCCCGCCGCCCCGCGGCCGTCCGTTCCTCGGCGAAACAGGGGATGCACACGCCGCCCTCCCGGCCGGGCAACTTCATCGGCCGCAACCCGCAGACGGCGCACGGGAGTCTGCCGACGTACTGCGCGTCCAGGCCGACCGGCTTGCCGCTGCTGCTGAAGGCCGCCATCGTCTGCGTCCGCCTCCCCTATGCCAGGACGGTTCCGGTGCCGGCGCAGCCGGAGCACTGCGTGGTGACCTTGTGGCCGCCGAGGGTCTCCCACTCGACGGTGCCCGCACCGCCGCAGTCCGGACACGGCTTCTGCGGGGGCATGCTCTCGCTCATTCTGCCCACGGTAGGACGTGTCATGTGGCCGTGTGACCACTTTCCGTGATCGCGCCCATCGATACGGCAATCGCCCAGTGCGGCTTCCCGGTTCGACCGGGGCCCGGTATTTCCGGAGGCGCCCGAATTCGGGGAGTGTGTGCCTGCCGGCAGGGGATGAGGGGCCGCGAGCCGGCGAAGTGTGCAGGCCAGGGCGGTGCCGCGGGCGCGCGCGGTGGTCGTGACGGCGGGCGGCGACGGGAATTGGCGAGGATTTCCCGGGTCGTGCGATTCCCGGTAATCCGCAATGGGATCTTCCGGTTCCTGCGGTGGCGGGATATTTCCGGGGGCGTTCCGCCGCGGGGGAATTACTCGTTCCGCATCCGGTCGTGATGATCGTCGGCGGGCCTCCGGGGCGGGGGTCTGCCAGGAGGAGAGGGCGGCGCCGGGCGGCGGGCGATCCGCGCCATGTGCCGCGCTGCGGTGGGTCACGGCACGTATTCACGTGGTATTCATTTTTCCGGCATGCGGGCGGGCCGGAAACCGTTCTGCGGCCGGAGCGCACGAAAGGCTGCACAAAAGGCAGGAGCCCCGCTCTCCGCCCGAAGGTGGAGGGGGGCTCCTTGGGTGCTACTGGTCGATCAGATGAGAAAGACCGGAGCGGGTAACTTAGGCCGGGCTGACGTTCTCCGCCTGCGGACCCTTCGGGCCCTGGGTGACGTCGAAGGTGACCTGCTGGTTCTCCTCGAGGGAGCGGAAACCGCTGGCGTTGATCGCGGAGTAGTGGACGAAGACATCCGGGCCGCCGCCGTCCTGGGCGATGAAGCCGAAGCCCTTTTCAGCGTTGAACCACTTGACGGTTCCGGTAGCCATAAGCCCTCCTTGGGCCAAAGGGTCGCCCTGCTCCAGAACCTGCAAAGAAGTCTGAAAACTACAAAAGCCTGCGGGTCACATGCTCCGCAGGCTCTGTACTGCAAGGGAAACCAAACTGCAACTTGGCTTGAGCCTAGCACGGTGCACTCGGGAGGTGGAAGAGCTAAAGATCACGTTTGGCCCTGAGTGGGAATGGCAACACCGGGGCCCCGCCGTCCGGTACCGGAACCGACGGGTCTAGCCTCCGCATGTGGACAATTCAACCTTCGGAGACGCACCCGCGGGCACCGACGCAGACCACCGTCGCAGCCGGCCGCGAGTGGGCCACATCCAGTTCCTGAACTGCCTGCCCCTTTACTGGGGCCTGGCCCGCACGGGCACCCTCCTCGATCTGGACCTCACCAAGGACACCCCGGAGAAGCTCAGCGAGCGCCTGGTGCGCGGGGAGCTCGACATCGCGCCGATCACCCTCGTCGAGTTCCTCCGGGCCGCCGACGACCTCGTGGCCTTCCCCGACCTCGCGGTCGGCTGCGACGGGCCGGTCATGTCCTGCGTGATCGTCTCGCAGAAGCCGTTGGACCAGCTGGACGGCGCCCGGGTCGCCCTCGGGTCGACCTCGCGGACCTCCGTGCGGCTGGCGCAGCTGCTGCTCGCCGAGAAGATCGGCGTGCAGCCCGACTACTTCACCTGCCCGCCGGACCTCGGGCTGATGATGCAGGAGGCCGAGGCGGCGGTGCTGATCGGCGACGCCGCGCTCCGCGCCAACCTGCACGACGCCCCCAAGCTCGGCCTGGAGGTGCACGACCTGGGCCAGATGTGGAAGGACTGGACGGGGCTGCCGTTCGTCTTCGCGGTCTGGGCGGCCCGGCGCGACTACCTGGAGCGCGAGCCGGAGGTGGTCCACGAGGTGCACGAGGCGTTCCTGGCCTCGCGGGACCTCTCGCTGGAGGAGGTCGGCAAGGTCGCCGAGCAGGCGGCCCGATGGGAGCACTTCGACGAGGAACTGCTGGAGCGGTACTTCACGACCCTGGACTTCCGGTTCGGGCCGGACCAACTGCGCGGGGTCACGGAGTTCGCCCGCCGGGTGGGCCCGACCACCGGGTTCCCGGCCGACGTGAAGGTGGAACTGCTCGCGGCGGGCGCCGACGCCCTCGCCTAGGGCGCGCCGCACCGCCGGGCCGGATGCCGCCCCGTCCGGCCGCGCGGGCTACGACGCCGGCGTGGGCGTCGGCGTCGGGCCCAGCAGGACCCGGCTGATGGCCTCCAGGCTCTCGTCCCGCATGCCGCGCAGGTAGCTGCGGGCGTTGTGGCCGCCGCCCTCGATGACGTGCAGCCGGGCGTGCACCGGCCCCTTGGCGTACCGCTCGACGAACCGTTGCAGGTTGGCCCGGCCGCTCTCCTCCGTGCCGACCTGGAACTGCACGTGGACGTCCGGGGCGCCGGGGCGGGCGGCCAGGCGCCGCGCCAGCAGCTCCGGGTCGTTGGCCCGCATCTCCGCCCGGTGGCCGCGCCACAGCGGGGAGTCGGGGCGGGTGTCCGGGCCGCTGGCGATCACCGCCTTGAACCGGTCCGGGTGCTGCAGGACCTGCTTCAGGGCCGCGAACCCGCCGGACGAGGACCCCATGAACGCCCAGCCGTCGCGGCTGGTGAACGTCCGGAAGTTGGCCTTGACCAGGTCGGGGACGTCGTCGGAGAGCCAGGTGCCCATCTTCGGTTGGCCCGGGATGTCGCTGCCGTCGTAGTAGCGCTTGCCGGGGTTGAGGACCGGCATCACGACGAGGAACGGCCGGCTGCGGCCCAGGGCCGTCAGGTCGGTGACGGTCTGCTGGAGCTTGTGGCCGGTCGCCGCCCAGTAGTTGGCGGGGTGGCCGTAACCGCCCGGCAGGGCGATCAGGACCGGGAACGCGCTGGTGCGGTAGCGCTCCTCGTAGTACTCCTTGGGCGCCCAGACCCACACCTTGCCGGTGAAGCCGGACTTGCCGCCGTGCAGGGTGGTGACGCCGATCTTGGTGCCGTCGCCGAGGGTGGCGGCCGTCCGGAACGCGGCCTGCGGACCGCTCGGCATCCGGACCGCCGGCTGCGCCGCCGACGCCCGCACCTGACTCGGCGCCCCGTCGGGCAGCGCACGGCTGAACGACATCGGCTCGCCGGTGTCGTTGAGCACGTCGAGGTACTTCACGGTCGGATAGGCGCAGAGGCCGACCACGGCCACCGCACCGGTCAGGAACGACGCGCGCCAGCGGGGGCGCCGGGCCGACCACCGCGCCCCGTCGGGCCGGGCGGAACGGCCGCGTCCGAGGAAGCGTCCGCGTCGTATCAGGCCGCGCCGTCCGCGACTGTCCTCCCGGTGCGGGGTGTGGGAACGGTCCCCTGGGGTGCGGTGCATGGGCGTTCTCCCGATCTGCCGATGGACGAGCCCTGGGCGAGGAGGTGCGGGGGCGGATGGTCGGCTTGCGCCCTGTTTGATGCGGAAAGCGGGCCCGAGGGTTTCGGCAATCCGACATGACCTGGTTCATAAGCTGGTGCCGCCGTCTTGGAGGGGGAGGCGCCATGGAACCGCTGGCCGACGGGGACCCACGGGCCTTGGGCGGGTACCGGCTGCTCGGGCGCCTGGGCGCGGGCGGTATGGGCCGCGTGTACCTGGGGCGCAGCGCCGGCGGACGGACCGTCGCGGTGAAGGCCGTGCACGCCCAGTACGCCGCCGACGAACAGTTCCGGGCCCGCTTCCGGCGCGAGGTCGCCTCGGCGCGCCGGGTCGGCGGCGCCTGGACCGCGCCCGTCCTGGACGCCGACCCCGACGCCCCTGTGCCCTGGGTCGCCACCGGCTACGTCGCCGGCCCCTCGCTGGCCCGCGCGGTCGCCGACCACGGCCCGCTCGCCGACCGTGCGGTGCGGGCCCTGGGCGCCGGACTGGCCGAGGCGCTCAGCGCGGTGCACGCGCTGGGCCTGGTCCACCGGGACGTCAAACCCTCCAACGTGCTGCTGACCCTGGACGGGCCCCGGCTGATCGACTTCGGGATCGCGCGGGCCACGGACGGCACCGCCTCGCTGACCTCCACCGGGGTCTCCGTCGGCTCGCCCGGCTACATGGCGCCCGAGCAGATCCTCGGCAAGGGGGCCGGGGCCGCCGCCGACGTCTTCTCCCTGGGGGCGGTGCTGGCGTACGCGGCCACCGGGGCCGGCCCGTTCTCCGGGGACTCGTCCGCCGCGCTGCTCTACAAGGTGGTGCACGAGGAACCCGAACTGGGACCGGAACTCGTCGGCGACCTGAGGGAGTTGGTGGCCGCCTGCCTGGCCAAGGAGGCCGTCCGGCGGCCGGCCCCCGAAACGGTCGCGGCCCGACTCGCCGGCGCCCGGGGCGCGGCCGGACTGGTGCGCGCCGGCTGGCTACCGGGCCCCCTGGTCGAGCAGGTCAGCCGCCAGGCGGTGGCCCTGCTCGACCTGGACGCGGGGGCGGATTCCGGTGCGGGGACGGGGCCGGAAACGGCATCCGGTGGGTCGGCGTCCGGTCCGCTCGCCGGCCCCGTTTCCGGCCCCGTTTCCGGCCTCGGCGGGTCCGGGACGGCCTCCGGGCTGATCCCGTTCGATCCGCCGCCGCCCGGGACTCCGCAGGGAACGCCGCCCGGCGCCCTCCAGGGACCTCCGCCGGGACCACCGCCACCGGCCTGGCCGGCGGCCGGCGCCCCGCACCCCGCGGACGCGCCCCCACCACCGCCCGCGCCCCCGGCCGCGCCGCCCTTCTCCTCCCCGTCCGGCCTCGCCGACCTGCCGACCGGCTCCGCGGCGTCCCCGGTCACCGGCTCCAAGGAGCGGCGGATCGCGCTCACCGGCGCGCTGGGCGGCAAGGAGCGGCCCCGGCGGATGAGCTGCACCCTGGTGCTCTCGGTGGCCGGCGCGCTGGCGGTCGCCACCACCACCGCGGTGTTCTTCGGCGTGCTCAAGGGGCCGGGGGGCGGCGGCTCGGCGGCCACGCCGCCGTCCGGGAACCACCCGACGGTCGGGTCCCCCGCGCCGACCGACGCGACCGGCGGCGTCCCGAAGGGCTTCCTCGGCACCTGGAGCGGCACCGTCACCATGGCGAACGGGATCCCCAACGGCACCATGACCAGCGTCATCAAGGCCGGCCACGAGGGCGACGTCGTCGTGCGGACCACCTATGACGTGGTGCTGCTGCGCTGCCGGGCCGCGTCGAGGCTGGTGTCGGCCACCGGCGACAAGCTCGTCCTGCGCGAGAGCCCCGACGGCGAACAGGGACCGGGGTGCACGGGCAACACCTCCACCGTCACGTACGTCCTGGGCAAGGACGGCTCGCTCTCCTTCACCTCGGACGACGAGCGGGGCGGCACCCCGAAGGCCACCCTGGCGAGGAGCGGTGGCTGAGCGACGGAAGGGCCGGCGGAGTAGCAGGCCGGCGGGCCGGACCGCGCGCCGGCCCCCACCGGCGCCGTCGGACCCCTGGCGTACGCTGGTTCAGTCCTGCTTTTCTGCAGTGCTCGCAGTCTGTCCGCCTCCGAAAGGAACGCCCCGGTGACCGAGAACGCCGACCTCCAGTCCGTACTCGACCGCGCCGCGCAGGGCGGCCGCATCACGCCGGAGGAGGCGCTCGACCTCTACCGCTCCGCGCCGTTGCACGCGCTGGGCCAGGCCGCCGACGCCGTGCGCCGCCGCCGTTACGCCGGTACGGAGCACATCGCGACGTACATCATCGAGCGCAACATCAACTACACCAACGTCTGCGTGACGGCGTGCAAGTTCTGCGCCTTCTACGCCGCCCCCAAGGACACCGAGAAGGGCTGGACCCGCGACCTCGACGACATCCTGCGGCGCTGCGCGGAGACCGTCGAACTGGGCGGCACCCAGATCATGTTCCAGGGCGGCCACCACCCGGACTACGGCGTCGAGTACTACGAAGAGCACTTCTCGGCGATCAAGAAGGCGTTCCCGCAGCTGGTCATCCACTCCCTCGGCGCCTCCGAGGTCGAGCACATGGCACGGATCTCGAAGGTCTCCGTCGAGGAGGCGATCTCCCGGATCCACGCCGCGGGCCTGGACTCCTTCGCCGGCGCCGGCGCCGAACTCCTCCCCGCCCGCCCCCGCAAGGCGATCGCGCCGCTGAAGGAGTCCGGCGAGCGCTGGCTGGAGATCATGGAGGCGGCGCACGGGCTCGGCGTCGAGTCGACGTCCACGATGCTGATGGGCACCGGCGAGACCAACGCCGAGCGCATCGAGCACCTGCGGATGATCCGCGAAGTCCAGGACCGCACGGGCGGCTTCCGCGCCTTCATCCCGTACACCTACCAGCCGGAGAACAACCACCTGAAGGGGCGGACGCAGGCCACCCTCTTCGAGTACCTCCGCATGATCGCCATCGCCCGGATCTTCCTCGACAACGTCGCCCACATCCAGGGCTCGTGGCTGACCACCGGCAAGGAGATCGGCCAGCTGTCGCTGCACTACGGCGCGGACGACCTCGGCTCGATCATGCTGGAGGAGAACGTGGTCTCCTCGGCCGGCGCCAAGCACCGCTCCAACCGCCAGGAGATCATCGACCTGATCCGCAAGGCGGGCCGGGTGCCGGCGCAGCGCGCGACGACGTACGAGCACCTCGTCGTGCACGACGACCCGGCCAACGACCCGGTCGACGACCGCGTCGTCTCGCACCTCTCCTCGACGGCCATGGAGGGCGGCACCGCCCACCCGGAACTCAAGCTCGTCGACGCCAACTGACCGCCCGCAACGGGACGTTGACCGAAGAGGAACGCTGACGACACCGGATGCTGACGCTCCACAAGGTGCGGGCCGTGCGGCCCGCACCCAGTGAGGACGCCGAGCCGCTCCCCGGCTACGCGGTCGTCGTCGACGGCGACCGGCTGGCCGCCGTCGGGCCGTACGAGGAACTCGCGGCGGCCTACGGGAGCGCCCGGATCCGGGAGTGGGGCGGGGTGCTGACCCCCGGCCGCCACGAACCGGACGGTGCGGCGCTCCTGGAGGCCGCCTACCACCCCGATCCGCGCGAGGCCGACGAGCTGGGCACGGAGCCGCTGACCGGCGCGGCGCTGGCCGCCCTGTCGATGTCCGAGGCCCGCTGGGGCGCGAGCGCCCGGCGCGGCCTGCAGCGCCTGTTGGCCGCCGGCACCACCTCGCTGGCCGGGCCGTTCACCCGCCCCGCGGTCCGCACGGCGGTGCAGCGTTCCGGCCTCGGCCGGAGCGACGGCCGGTCCCCGGCCCCCCTCGCCCCCGGCGCCCGGGCCGACTTCGCCGTCTTCGCCCCCGACGGCAGCTGCCTGGCCACCGTCCTCGCCGGCCGTCTCGTCCACCGCCGGCGCTGACCCCGCTCCGTACGCCGAGCCGCGCGCCCACGCGCCCCGTCAGGAACGCGTCAAGGCGGCCCCGTCGCACGTCAGGGCGGTGTCAACGGAAGCGGAGCGACGGATTCAGGCCGGCAAGATCGTGATCGCGGGGACGGTCGTCACCCGGCCGCTCACGATGCGTCACGCACCGCTCGACCGCCCGGAACGCCAGAGGGGGGCACGACGGCCGTCCCCGACCAACCGTCCGGCCGCCGGCCGGGGCGGTGCCGGGGGCCGGCGGCGCACGGTGGACAATGGCCCGGTGACCCGAGCATCCCTGGACAAGCAGCCGCACGAAGTCGCCGCGATGTTCGACGACGTGGCGGCACGGTACGACCTCACCAACGACGTGCTCTCCCTGGGCCAGGCGCGGCTCTGGCGCAAGGAGGTGGACCGCGCGGTGGCCGCGCGGCCCGCCGAGCGGGTGCTCGACCTCGCGGCCGGGACCGGCACCTCCTCGCTGCCGTTCACGCGGTCCGGGGCCTACGTCGTGCCGTGCGACTTCTCGGTCGGCATGCTGCGGGAGGGCAAGAAGCGGCACCCGTGGCTGCCGCTCACGGCGGGGGACGGGACCCGGCTGCCGTTCGCGGACGCGGTCTTCGACGCCGTCACGATCTCCTTCGGGCTGCGCAACATCCAGGACACCGGCGCCGCGTTGGCCGAGCTGTACCGGGTCACCAAGCCCGGCGGGCGCGTGGTGATCTGCGAGTTCAGCGAGCCGACCTGGGCGCCCTTCCGGACCGTCTACACCGAGTACCTGATGCGGGCGCTGCCGCCGGTCGCCCGGGCGGTCAGCAGCAACCCGGACGCGTACGTCTACCTCGCGGAGTCCATCCGCACCTGGCCCAACCAGCCGGAGCTGGCCGCCCGCCTCCAGGGCGCGGGCTGGACCGAGGTCGCCTGGCGCAACCTGACCGGCGGGATCGTGGCGCTGCACCGGGGCACCAAGCCGGCCGACGGCTGAGCCGGAGCGCCCGGGCCCTCGACCGGCCCGGAGCGCGCGCCGTGCGGGCGCGCCCCACGCGCGACGAAGGGCCCGCTCCGACCGTGGAACCACGGTCGGGGCGGGCCCTCCAGCCGGCTACCCGTCCGAAGGGGCGCCGGTCCCGTCGTGCGGCGGGACGCGGGTCACTTCTTGAAGGCGTAGTCCATGAGCTTCTTGGCGTCCGCGGTGCGGTTGTTCACCGACGGGGAGGCCAGGACCGTGCCGATGACGGTCTTGCCGCCGCGGGTGGCCGCGAAGACCAGGCAGTACTTGGCCTCCGGGCCCGAACCGGTCTTCACGCCGATGGTGCCCTGGTAGCTGCCGAGCAGGTTGTTGGTGTTGGTCCACGACATGTAGCGGTAGCCGCCGCTCTTCGTCGTGACCTTCTGCTTGGTCGACTTGGTGCCCACGACCGTGCGGAAGGTGGAGTACTTCATCGCGTTGCTGGCGAGCTTGGTCAGGTCGCGCGGCGTCGAGTAGTTCGCGCCACGCCCTATCCCGTCGAACGAGTCGAAGTGGGTGTTCTTCATGCCCAGGCTCTTGGCGGTGGTGTTCATCTGGCCGATGAACGACTTCACCCGGGCGTCCCGGGTCGAGCCGGTGCCGAACTTGTCGGCCAGCGCGTAGGCGGCGTCGCAGCCGGACGGGAGCATCAGCCCGTAGAGCAGCTGGCGGACGGTCACCTTGTCGCCGACGATCAGGTGGGCCGACGAGGCCCAGTTGTTGTTGACGATGTAGTCGCTGTACGCCTTCTGGACCGTGACCTGCGAATCCAGGTTGAGGCCCTTCTGGGCCAGCACCACCCGGGCCGTCATGATCTTGGTGGTGGAGCCGGTGGACCGGCGGGTGTCCGCGGCCTTGGCGAAGAGCGTCGACCCGGTGCCGTTGTTCATCACGAAGCCGCCGGCGGCGGTGATGCTGGGCGTGGGGAGGGTCGCGGCCTGCGCCTGGGAGCCCAACGCGCCGGCGGTCAGGACGGCTCCGGTGGTGACGGCCACCGCGGATGCGCGCCGAATGCCCTTGATGCGCCTGATGCCTTTGATGCCAATTTTCAAGTGGATGCTCCAAATACCCCTGCAGTGCGGGCACATGAGAGTGCCGCTCCCTCTTGAGACACACGGGGCGGGGCAATGGATGCGCGGGCGGGGCTCTTGTTTCGGTCAAGTCCACGAGCCGGGCCCGGGTTCCCTCGGGGGCCGGTGCGCCGACGCCCGCGGCGGGGGCGGGGTGCGCGGACCCGGCGGACGCGGACGGGCAGGGACAACCCTTCAGTTTCCGATCATCAAGGCCCCCATAGACTGCACCTGCCCAGTGCCGGTCGGCACCCAGATATCCACAGCGGATATCCAGATTTCGACTTCCGGGAGACAATGCCGTGACCGAGTCCGCGTCCGTGTCCGAGTCCGCGAGCACCCTCCGATCGGAGCACCGCGCGGACGTGATCGTCGTCGGTGCCGGTCCGGCCGGTTCGGCCACCGCGTACCACCTCGCCAAGTCCGGCCTGGACGTGCTGCTCCTGGAGAAGACCGCGTTCCCGCGCGAGAAGGTGTGCGGCGACGGGCTCACCCCGCGCGCCACCAAGCAGCTGATCGCGATGGGCATCGACATCTCCGAGGAGGCCGGCTGGCTGCGCAACAAGGGCCTGCGCATCATCGGCGGCGGCTCCCGGCTCCAGCTCGACTGGCCGGAACTCGCCTCCTTCCCGGACTACGGTCTGGTCCGCAAGCGCGACGACTTCGACGAGCAGCTGGCCCGGCAGGCGCAGAAGGCCGGGGCCCGGCTCCACGAGCGGTGCAACGTGGGCGCGCCGATCGTCGACGAGCTGACCGGCCACATCACCGGCGTGCACGCCAAGCTCGGCGAGGAGAAGGAGCCGGTGACCTTCCACGCCCCGATCGTGGTCGCCGCCGACGGCAACTCCACCCGGCTGTCGCTGGCGATGGGGCTGCACCGGCGCGAGGACCGGCCGATGGGCGTCGCGGTGCGGACGTACTTCACCTCGCCGCGCCACGACGACGACTACCTGGAGTCCTGGCTGGAGCTGTGGGACCGCCGGGGCGCGCAGGACCGGCTGCTGCCGGGCTACGGCTGGATCTTCGGCATGGGGGACGGCACGAGCAACGTCGGCCTGGGGATCCTCAACTCCAGCTCCGCCTTCCGGGAGCTGGACTGGCGGGAGATCCTCAAGGCGTGGTGCGCCTCGATGCCCGCCGACTGGGGCTACACCCCGGAGAACATGACCGGTCCGATCCGCGGCGCGGCCCTGCCGATGGCCTTCAACCGCCAGCCGCACTACACCAAGGGCCTGCTCCTGGTCGGCGACGCGGGCGGTCTGGTGAACCCGTTCAACGGCGAGGGCATCGCGTACGCCATGGAGTCCGGGGCGATCGCGGCCGAGGTGATCGTCCAGGCGCAGGCCCGTGCGACGTACGCCCAGCGCGAGCTGGCGCTGCACCGCTACCCGAAGGTCCTCAAGGACACCTACGGCGGCTACTACTCCCTGGGCCGGGCGTTCGTGAAGCTGATCGGGAACCCCAAGGTGATGCAGATCGCCACCCAGCGCGGCCTGACCCACCCGCTGCTGATGCGCTTCACGCTCAAGATGCTCGCCAACCTCACCGACCCCACGGGCGGCGACGCGATGGACCGGATCATCAACGGTCTGAGCAAGGTCGCGCCGAAGGCCTGACGCGCGTCGCACGCCGGCCCCGAACGACGCGGAAACCGCCCCTCCCGAGCGGGGGAGGGGCGGTTTCCGATGGGTGTCTTACGGGAGCCGCGGACGGTTAGAGGACGCGCACCGCACCGGTGGGCATGTCGTAGCTGAGCGGGCGCTCCACGATGCCGGTGCTCGGGTTCTGGGCACCGATGAAGTTGCCGTTCCCGACGTAGACGGCGACGTGGTAGGCGCTGCCGGCGCTGCCCCAGTAGAGGATGTCGCCGACCTGGAGGTTGCCGAGGCCGACCTGGGTGCCGGTGGTCGACTGGCTCTGCGAGACCCGCGGCAGGTCGATGCCGATCTGGGAGAACGCGGCCTGGGTCAGGCCGGAGCAGTCGTACGAGGACGGGCCGCTGGAGCCGAGCACGTACGCCTTGCCGAGCTGCGCCTTCAGGAAGGAGACGAGGCTGGCGACGCTGCCGGAGGCGGCGGGGGCGTCGGAGACGGCGGAGAGCGTGGTGCGCGCGTCGGAGCGGGAGGCGCGGGTCTGCGCGGCTTCCTTGGCCTTGCGGGCCTCTTCGGCGGCCTTCTTCGCCTCGGCCTCGGCCTTGGCCTGCTTCTCCGCGGCTTCCTTGGCCTTGTTGGCGGCCTTGTCGGCCTTGGCGGCCGCCGCGTCCTGGAGTGCCTGACGCTCGTAGTTGAACGCGGCCTGCTGGGCGGCGTCGGCGCTCTTGGCGGCACTGGTGGCCAGCGCCGTCGTGATGGTGGGCATCTCCTGGGTCTCGGAGACGGGCTTCTCGACGGCATTGGCCGGCACGGTCGCGCCGGTCACCGCGAGGGTGAGGAAGCCACCGGTCACGCCCGCACGCAGGGCCCGCGAGGACGCGGAGCGGCGGGGCTTCCGGTGGCTGGGTATGAGTGCGTTCGGGGACATGGCACCACGGCTATCAGGAGCCGCAGGTTGCTGCCAACAAAGGTGGGGTGCGCCACACTTGGCGTGTACGCGACGAATAAAACGGACTTTTCGTCAGGCGCCGTGCCGCTGACGCGATGTCCGAATTTCGCGATCATGTTCCTACGCACGGCATTTGATGTTCGGCGCGGCCTCCGGGGGCGCTTATCACTTCTTGATCCGCCACGCCAAGGCTTCCCGGGCGTCAAGGTCTTATGACTCCAAGGCGCGTGGGATAGGTCACTCGTGAGTGTCCGTTATGTTCCCGTGACCGACCGTCGGCTCCCGGCCGGCCGTGCGCCGTCCCGGAGTTCCCCGGATCCACCCTCCGCTCGTGAACGGGAGCACGTACCGACGATCACGGGAGGGTCACGAGAGCATCACGTCTACGGCCCTCGCGCATATAGCAGTTGATGTGCGTCCAGCGCCAATTTGCTTGTGCGGCTTGGTTCTTGATAGTGAAACCACCGCTCTGACCAGCGGTAACCCTGGCAAATGTCACCTCTGGTGATCACTCGCGCGCTTCGTGTACGGAGATCACCGGTCATCCGACTTCATGATCCTTCGTCAGGTGGTGAAGATCACAAAGGCGTTGTCTCACCCCGTGTCGCAGATCACAGACCGACGGGCATAAGATGCGGGCATCGGGCTTGTGAACTGCCTCACATATCCACGATCACCGGGGCAGCGGGCGAGCCCGAGCGGACCGCCATCCAGTCATCGTCGACTGAAGGGAGCGAGGACGGTGAACGCTTACGCGCCCATCCTCGTACTGGGAGCCCTCGGGGCAGGCTTTGCGATCTTCTCCGTGGTCATGGCCACGCTCATCGGCCCCAGGCGCTACAACCGGGCCAAGCTCGAAGCGTACGAATGCGGAATCGAGCCGACGCCACAGCCGTCCGGCGGCGGTCGCTTCCCGATCAAGTACTACCTGACGGCGATGCTCTTCATCGTCTTCGACATCGAGATCGTCTTCCTCTATCCCTGGGCGGTCAGCTTCGACGCCCTGGGACTGTTCGGGCTCGTCGAGATGCTCCTCTTCGCGCTCACCGTCTTCGTCGCCTACGCCTACGTCTGGCGTCGCGGCGGCCTGGAATGGGACTAGGGGGCACCAATGGGACTGGAAGAGAAGCTGCCCAGCGGCTTTTTGCTGACCACCGTCGAGCAGGCCGCGGGCTGGGTGCGCAAGTCATCGGTCTTCCCCGCGACCTTCGGGCTGGCCTGCTGCGCCATCGAGATGATGACCACCGGCGCCGGGCGCTATGACCTGGCCCGCTTCGGCATGGAGGTCTTCCGCGGCTCCCCGCGGCAGGCCGACCTGATGATCGTGGCCGGCCGGGTGAGCCAGAAGATGGCGCCGGTGCTGCGGCAGGTCTACGACCAGATGCCGAACCCGAAGTGGGTGATCTCCATGGGGGTTTGCGCCTCCTCGGGCGGCATGTTCAACAACTACGCGATCGTGCAGGGCGTCGACCACATCGTCCCCGTCGACATCTACCTGCCGGGCTGCCCGCCCCGCCCCGAGATGCTCATGGACGCCATCCTCAAGCTCCACAAGAAGATCCAGGGCACCAAGCTCGGGGTCAACGCGGTGCAGGCGGCCCACGAGGAAGAGGCCGCGGCGCTCAGGGCACTCCCGCTGATCGAGAGGGACCGCTCGTCAGAGAAGAAAGGGCTGCTGCGGTGAGCGAGCCGACGAACCCCCCGAACCCGGACGCCCCCGACGAGGCCGTCCCGGCGCAGCGCGCGGACACCGGCGAGGTGATCGGCACCCGCCGCGGGATGTTCGGCGCCAACAACGGCGGTGACACGTCCGGTTACGGCGGGCTGGTCCGCACCGTCCGCCTGCCCGGCGCCAGCACCCGCCCCTACGGGGGACCGGACGGTGCCGAGGGCGCCGGCGTCTTCGACGAGATCGCCGACGAGCTGGAGGGCGCCCTCGACGAACAGGGCCTGGTGCCCGAGAACGTCCTCGACAAGACCGTCGTCGACCGCGGCGAGATCACCTTCCACGTCCAGCGGGAGTACCTGCCGGTCGTCGCCCGGACCCTGCGCGACGACCCCGCGCTCCGCTTCGAGCTGTGCACCGGCGTCAGCGGGGTCCACTACCCCGACGACAAGGGCCGCGAGCTGCACGCCGTTTACCACCTGCGCTCGATCACCCACAACCGGCTGATCCGGCTGGAGGTCACCGCACCTGACGCCGACCCGCACCTGCCGTCGACCGTCGACATCTATCCGACCAACGACTGGCACGAGCGCGAGACCTACGACTTCTTCGGCCTGATCTTCGACGGGCACCCGGCGCTCACCCGGATCATGATGCCGGACGACTGGCAGGGCTTCCCGCAGCGCAAGGACTACCCCCTCGGCGGCATCCCCGTCGAGTACAAGGGCGCGCAGATCCCGGCTCCCGACCAGCGGAGGTCGTACACCTGATGAGCACTCCCAGCGAGACGTCCCGGGCCACCCCCCGCGAGACCACCGAGGGCCCCGTCTACACCGTCACCGGTGGTGACTGGGACGAGATCGCCGCGGCCGCCGCCAAGTCCGACGACGAGCGGATCATCGTCAACATGGGGCCGCAGCACCCCTCCACCCACGGCGTGCTCCGGCTGATCCTGGAGATCGACGGCGAGACCGTCACCGAGGCCCGCTGCGGCATCGGCTACCTCCACACCGGCATCGAGAAGAACCTCGAATTCCGCACCTGGACGCAGGGCACCACGTTCGTGACGCGGATGGACTACCTCACGCCGTTCTTCAACGAGACGGCGTACTGCCTGGCCGTGGAAAAACTGCTCGGCATCACCGACGACGTCCCGGACCGGGCCTCGGTGATCCGCGTGCTGCTGATGGAACTCAACCGGCTCTCCTCCCACCTGGTGTGCATCGCCACCGGCGGCATGGAGCTGGGTGCCACCACGATCATGATCTACGGCTTCCGGGACCGGGAACTGATCCTCGACATCTACGAGCTGATCACCGGCCTGCGGATGAACCACGCCTACGTCCGCCCCGGCGGCCTGGCCCAGGACCTCCCGCCCGGCGCCGTCGACCAGGTCCGCGCCTTCGTCAAGAAGATGCAGAAGAACATGGCCGAGTACGACAAGCTCGCCACCGGCAACCCGGTCTTCAAGGCGCGCATGGAGGGCATCGGCTACCTCGACCTGGCCGGCTGCATGGCCACCGGCGCCACCGGGCCCCTCGTCCGCTCCGCCGGACTGCCCCACGACCTGCGCAAGGCGCAGCCGTACTGTGGATACGAGACCTACGACTTCGAGGTGCCGACCGCCGACACCTGTGACGCATACGGCCGGTTCCTGATCCGGCTGGAGGAGATGCGCCAGTCGCTGCGGATCGTCGAGCAGTGCCTGGACCGGCTGGAGCCGGGGCCGGTGATGGTCGCCGACAAGAAGATCGCCTGGCCCGCCCAGTTGGCCCTCGGCCCCGACGGCCTGGGCAACTCCCTGGACCACATCAAGAAGATCATGGGCACCTCGATGGAGGCCCTGATCCACCACTTCAAGCTGGTGACGGAGGGCTTCAGGGTCCCGCCGGGAGAGGTGTACACCGCCGTCGAGTCGCCCAAGGGCGAGCTGGGCGTGCACGCGGTCAGCGACGGCGGCACCCGCCCCTACCGGGTGCACTTCCGCGACCCCTCGTTCACCAACCTCCAGGCCATGGCGGCGATGTGCGAAGGCGGCCAGGTCGCCGACGTCATCGTCGCCGTCGCGTCCATCGACCCCGTGATGGGAGGCGTCGACCGGTGAACGCCACTCCGGCACCCAAGGACGTCCAGCTGGGGATGCCCCAGCTTCCGGCCCCCGACTATCCGGCCGACGTCAAGGCCCGGCTCGCCGCGGACGCGCAGGAGGTGATCGCCCGCTACCCCGACTCCCGCTCGGCGCTGCTGCCGCTGCTGCACCTCGTCCAGGCCGAGGAAGGCCACGTCACCCGCACCGGCGTCCGCTTCTGCGCCGAACAGCTCGACCTGACCACCGCCGAGGTCACCGCGGTCTCGACGTTCTACTCGATGTACCGCCGGGGGCCCAGCGGCGACTACCAGGTCGGGGTCTGCACCAACACCCTGTGCGCGGTGATGGGCGGCGACGCCATCTTCGAGGAGCTCAAGGAGCACCTTGGCGTCGACAACGGCGGGACCACCGAGGACGGCGCGATCACCCTCGAACACATCGAGTGCAACGCCGCCTGCGACTTCGCGCCCGTCGTGATGGTCAACTGGGAGTTCTTCGACAACCAGACGCCGCGCTCCGCCCGGCAGCTCGTCGACGACCTGCGGGCCGGCCGGACCGTCGAACCCACCCGCGGCGCCCCGCTCTGTTCGTTCAAGGAGACCGCCCGGATCCTCGCCGGCTTCCCCGACGGCCGGTCCGGTGCCGTCGAGGCGACCGGCGGGGCCGGCCCCGCCTCCCTGGTCGGGCTGCGGCTGGCCCGGGGCGAGGCCCCGGCCGGGCCCCCCACGGACCACGTCATCGCACCCCGGGCGGCGGCCCCCGCCGAGGAGCCGCCCGGCGGGCGCCCCGGTGAGCAGGCGCCCCCGACCCACCCCAGCTCGCACGACGCCCCGCAGCAGACCTCGGCCTCCGACGACGCCTTCCCGGCCGGGCCCACCGCCAAGGAGGGGGAGTGATGACCGTGGCAGCCGAATTCGGCGGCGCCTCCCGGCCGCACGCCGGCGGAACGACCAACCCGGAGAAGGTCCTCGCACCGGTCCTCTCCGCCTTCTGGGACGACCCGAAGTCCTGGACGCTGGAGACCTACCTGCGCCACGAGGGGTACGAAGGCGCCCGCAAGGCCCTCGCGATGGCCCCGGACGACGTCATCGCCTACGTCAAGGACTCCGGGCTCCGCGGACGCGGCGGCGCCGGCTTCCCGACCGGCATGAAGTGGCAGTTCATCCCGCAGGGCGACGGCAAACCGCACTACCTGGTGGTCAACGCCGACGAGTCGGAGCCGGGGACCTGCAAGGACATCCCGCTGCTCTTCGCCAACCCGCACGCGCTGATCGAGGGGATCGTGATCGCCTGCCACGCGATCCGCTCGAACCACGCCTTCATCTATCTGCGCGGTGAGGTCGTGCCCGTGCTGCGCCGCCTGCACGAGGCCGTGCGGGAGGCGTACGCGGCGGGCTTCCTCGGCAAGGGCGTCCTCGGCTCGGGCCTCGACCTGGACGTCACGGTGCACGCGGGCGCCGGCGCGTACATCTGCGGCGAGGAGACCGCGCTGCTGGATTCGCTGGAAGGTCGTCGTGGCCAACCTCGTCTGCGCCCCCCCTTCCCCGCCGTGGCCGGCCTCTACGCCTGCCCCACTGTGGTGAACAACGTCGAATCCATCGCCTCGGTTCCCGCGATCCTGAACAAGGGCAAGGAGTGGTTCAGGTCGATGGGCAGCGAGAAGTCCCCGGGCTTCACGCTCTACTCGCTCAGCGGCCACGTCGCCAACCCCGGCCAGTACGAGGGCCCGTTGGGCATCACCCTGCGCCAACTGCTCGACGTCAGCGGCGGGATGCGCCCCGGCCACCGGCTGAAGTTCTGGACGCCGGGCGGCTCCTCCACCCCGATGTTCACCGACGAGCACCTCGACGTCCCGCTCGACTACGAGGGCGTCGGCGCGGCCGGCTCGATGCTCGGCACCAAGGCGCTCCAGTGCTTCGACGAGACCACCTGCGTGGTCCGGGCGGTGACCCGCTGGACGGAGTTCTACGCCCACGAGTCCTGCGGCAAGTGCACACCGTGCCGCGAAGGGACGTACTGGCTGGTGCAGTTGCTGCGCGACATCGAGGCCGGTCGGGGCCGGCTCGACGACCTCGACAAGCTCGCCGACATCGCCGACAACATCAACGGCAAGTCCTTCTGCGCCCTCGGCGACGGCGCCGCCTCGCCGATCTTCTCCTCGCTCCAGTACTTCCGCGCGGAGTACGAGGAGCACCTCACCGGCAAGGGCTGCCCCTTCGACCCCGCCAAGTCGACCCTCTGGGCCGACAACGACGCTCACCTGGGGGTGAACGCATGACCATCACGACCAGCGCCCCCAATGGGGGTGGTGCTGCGGCGGTGCCACCGGAGGACCTCGTCACCCTGACGATCGACGGCATCGAGATCTCCGTCCCCAAGGGGACGTTGGTCATCCGGGCCGCCGAACTCCTCGGCATCGAGATCCCGCGCTTCTGCGACCACCCGCTGCTGGACCCGGCGGGCGCCTGCCGGCAGTGCATCGTCGAGGTCGAGGGCCAGCGCAAGCCGATGGCCTCCTGCACCATCACCTGCACCGACGGGATGGTGGTCCGCACGCAGCTGACCTCCCCGGTCGCCGAGAAGGCGCAGCGCGGCGTGATGGAACTGCTGCTGATCAACCACCCCCTGGACTGCCCGGTCTGCGACAAGGGCGGCGAGTGCCCGCTGCAGAACCAGGCGATGCAGGTCGGCGACCCCGACTCCCGCTTCGAGGGCAAGAAGCGCACCTACGCGAAGCCGGTGCCGCTCTCCACCGAGGTGCTGCTGGACCGCGAGCGGTGCGTGCTGTGCGCGCGGTGCACCCGCTTCAGCAACCAGATCGCCGGCGACCCGATGATCGAGCTGGTCGAGCGCGGCGCCCTCCAACAGGTCGGCACCGGCGAGGGCGACCCCTTCGAGTCGTACTTCTCCGGGAACACCATCCAGATCTGCCCGGTGGGCGCGCTCACCTCGGCCGCCTACCGCTTCCGCTCCCGCCCCTTCGACCTGGTCTCCTCGCCGTCGGTGTGCGAGCACTGCGCGGGCGGTTGCGCGACCCGGACCGACCACCGGCGCGGCAAGGTGCTGCGGCGGCTGGCGGCGGACGACCCCGAGGTCAACGAGGAGTGGATCTGCGACAAGGGCCGGTTCGCCTTCCGGTACGCGCAGGCACGCGACCGGCTGGAGCACCCGCTGGTGCGCAACGCCGAGAGCGGTGAACTGGAGCCGGCGAGTTGGCCCGCCGCGCTGGACGCCGCGGCGCGCGGGCTGGCCGCCGCCCGGGGCCGGGCCGGCGTGCTGACCGGCGGCCGGTTGACCGTCGAGGACGCCTACGCGTACGCCAAGTTCGCCCGGGTCGCGCTGCACACCAACGACATCGACTTCCGGGCCCGGCCGCACAGCGCGGAGGAGGCGGACTTCCTCGCCGCCCACGTCGCCGGCCGCGGTAGGGACCTCGACGGGAGCGGCGTCACCCACACCTCGTTGGAGCAGGCGCCGGCGGTCCTGCTGGCCGGCATCGAGGCGGAGGAGGAGGCGCCCGGCGTCTTCCTGCGGCTGCGCAAGGCGCACCGCAAGCACGGCCAGCGCACCTGGGGGCTGGCCAGCCACGCCACCCGCGGGTTGATCAAGGCGGGCGGGACGCTGCTGCCGGCCGCGCCCGGCACCGAGACCGAATGGCTGGACGCGCTCGCGGGCGGGGTCGGGCTGGACGGCGAGGGCCGGGCCGCGGCCGAGGCGCTGCGCGCGGACGGCGCGGTGATCGTCGTCGGCGAGCGGCTGGCGGCGGTGCCCGGGGCGCTGACCGCGGCGCTCCGTACCGCCACCGCCACCGGCGCCCACCTGGTGTGGATGCCGCGCCGGGCGGGCGAGCGGGGGGCCGTCGAGGCCGGTGCGCTGCCCGGGCTGCTGCCCGGTGGCCGGCCGGCCACCGACCCGGTGGCGCGGGACGAGGTCGCCGCGGCCTGGGGCGTCGGCGCGCTGCCGCACCGGCACGGTCGGGACACCGGCCAGATCGTCGAGGCCGCGGCCACCGGTGAGCTGGCCGCCCTGCTGGTGGCGGGCGTGGAGGTGGCCGACCTGCCCGATCCGGCGCGCGCGTTGGCGGCCCTGGACGAGGTCGGGTTCCTGGTCAGCGTGGAGCTGCGGCCCTCCCGGGTCACCGAGCGGGCCGATGTGGTCCTCCCGGTGGCGGCGGTGGTGGAGAAGGCCGGCACCTTCCTCAACTGGGAGGGCCGGGCCCGGTCGTTCGAGGCCGCGCTCAAGCCGGACCAGATGACCCGGCGGCAGCTGATGCCGGACTCCCGGGTGCTGCAGATGCTCGCCGACGCGATGGAGGCGGACCTGGACCTGCCGGACGTGCACGCGGTGCGGCGGGAGCTGGACCGGCTCGGCGGCTGGCGCGGTCCGTTCGCCGGCGAACCGGCCCAGACGGGACGGCCGTTGCCCCGTCCGACCCCCGGTGAGGCCGTGCTCGCCGGGCACCGCCTCCTGTTGGACCAGGGGCTGCTCCAGGAAGGCGACGAGGCGCTGGCCGGGACCCGGCACGCCGCGGTCGCCCGCCTGTCGTCGGCGACCGCCCAGGAGACCGGCGTCGAGGACGGCGACCTGGTGGTGGTCACCGGGCCGGCCGGCTCGGTGAGGTTGCCGCTGCGGGTCACGTCGATGCCCGACCGGGTGGTGTGGCTGCCGCTGAATTCCGTGGGAGGCGGCGTCGCCGCCGACACCGGGGCGCACCCCGGTGAGCTGGTGAAGGTCAGTGCCTCCCCCACTCCCGACTCCGCTCAAGCGGGGGGAGCCCCATCGGATACGCCGGCGTCGGCCGAGGAGGTGGAGGCATGATGCAGCATCCCGGTTTTCCGGTGGCCGCGTTGGCCGCCCAGGAGGACCTGTCGATGTTCGGGCGCGACCCGTGGTGGCTGGTCGTCATCAAGGCGGTGTTCTGCTTCGCGTTCCTGATGCTGACGGTGTTGTTCTCCATCGTCTGGGAGCGCAAGGTCGTCGCCTGGATGCAGCTGCGGATCGGCCCCAACCGGCACGGGCCCTGGGGGATGCTCCAATCCCTGGCCGACGGCATCAAGTTGATGCTGAAGGAGGACCTGGTCGTCCGGCGGGCCGACAAGGCGGTGTACATCCTCGCGCCCATCGTGGCGGCGATCCCGGCCTTCATGGCGATCGCGGTGATCCCCTTCGGGCCGGCGGACAACGAGATCTCGATCTTCGGGCACCGCACCCCGATGCAGCTGACCGACCTCCCGATCGGCGTCCTGTACATCCTGGCCACGGCCTCGGTCGGCATCTACGGCATCGTGCTGGCGGGTTGGTCCTCCGGTTCGACGTACCCGCTGCTGGGCGGTCTGCGGTCGTGCGCGCAGATGATCTCGTACGAGATCGCGATGGGCGCGGCGTTCGCGTCGGTCTTCCTGTACTCCGGGTCGATGTCGACGTCGACCATCGTGGAGTCGCAGACGAACAAGTGGTACGTGCTGCTGCTGCCGGTGTCGTTCCTCATCTACATCGTCACGATGGTGGGGGAGACCAACCGGGCGCCGTTCGACATGCCGGAGTCCGAGGGCGACCTGGTCGGCGGCTTCAACACCGAGTACTCGTCGATCAAGTTCGCGATGTTCATGCTGGCCGAGTACGTCAACATGGTCACCGTCTCGTCGGTCGCGGTCACCCTCTTCCTCGGTGGCTGGCGGGCGCCCTGGCCGATCTCGACGTTCTGGGAGGGCGCGAACCACGGCTGGTGGCCGATGCTCTGGTTCGTCCTCAAGGTGCAGCTGCTGCTGTTCTTCTTCATCTGGCTGCGCGGGACGCTGCCCCGGGTCCGCTACGACCAGTTGATGCGGCTGGGGTGGAAGGTCCTCATCCCGGTGTCGATGGTGTGGCTGTTGCTCGTCGCCACCGTCCGGGCCCTGAAGAACGAGGGCTACGACTTCTCCCAGATCGTGCTGTACGTGGGCGGGAGCGCGGTGGCGCTGTTGCTGATCTCGCTGGTCGTGGACTTCTTCCGGCGGGTGGAGCCGGAGGGCGACGGCGACGCCGCCTTCGACCCGATGGCCGGCGGGTTCCCCGTTCCGCCGCTGCCCGGGCAGACCGCGCCGCCGGTGCCGCGCAGGCGACCCCGTCGCGACGGAGAGTTGATTGTCAGTGGTCGGGTGGACACTGTGAGTGACGGAAATGAGAGCGACGGAAAGGGGGGCGACGGTGCCTGAGTTCGAGAACCCGGTGGCCGGCTTCGGCGTGACCTTCAAGGCCATGTTCAAGAAGCGGCTGACCGAGCAGTACCCCGAGGAGAAGAAGCCGACGGCGCCGCGCTTCCACGGCCGGCACCAGCTCAACCGCCATCCGGACGGGCTGGAGAAATGCGTCGGCTGCGAGCTGTGCGCCTGGGCCTGTCCGGCCGACGCGATCTACGTCGAGGGCGCGGACAACACCGACGAGGAGCGCTACTCCCCGGGCGAGCGCTACGGCGCGGTCTACCAGATCAACTACCTCCGCTGCATCCTGTGCGGCCTGTGCGTGGAAGCCTGCCCGACCCGCGCGCTCACCATGACCAACGAGTACGAACTCGCCGACCGGTCCCGCGAATCGCTCATCTACACCAAGGAAGAGCTGCTCGTGGGCCTGTCGGAGGGGATGGTCGACTCCCCGCACGCGATCTTCCCGGGGATGACCGAACGGGACTACTACAACGGGCTGGTGGACCACGCCGCGCCGGGCACGGTCCGGCAGGTGGCCCGCTCCAAGGGGGAGGACCCCGAGGACCCCGAGGACGCGGCGGCCGGGTCTGCGGGGTCTGCGGGGGCTGCCGGGTCGACGGGGTCGGCCGAACGGCCGGGCGCGACGGGTAAGGGGGCGCAGGCATGATGCACCTCGCCGCCGCGGCCTCCACCGGCGAGGCCGTGCAGTTCTGGATCCTGGGGATCGTCGCCGTGGCCGGCGCGCTGAGCACGATCCTGATGAAGCGGGCCGTGCACAGCGCCCTCTCGCTCGCCGGGACCATGATCGTCCTGGCGGTCTTCTACCTCGCCAACGGCGCGTACTTCCTCGGCGTCGTGCAGGTCGTGGTGTACACCGGCGCGATCATGATGCTGTTCCTGTTCGTGGTGATGCTGGTCGGCGTCACCGCGGCGGACTCCCTCAAGGAGACCCTCAAGGGCCAGCGTTGGCTCGCCGCCGGGCTGGGCCTCGGCTTCGGCATCCTGCTGATCGCCGGGATCGGCAACGCCTCGCTCAAGGAGTTCAACGGCCTCGGCGACGCCAACGCCGGGGGCAACGTCCAGGGCCTGGCCGCGCTGATCTTCACCAAGTACGTCTTCGCCTTCGAGATCACCGGCGCGCTGCTGATCACCGCGGTGGTCGGGGCGATGGTCCTGACCCACCGGGAGCGCACCGAGCGCGCCAAGACCCAGCGGGAGCTGTCCGAGGCCCGCATCCGCGAGGGCAAGCAGGTGACGCCGCTGCCCGCACCGGGCGTCTACGCCCGGCACAACGCGGTCGACATCCCCGGTCTGCTGCCGGACGGCACGCCGTCCGAGCTGACGGTCAGTCCGACGCTGCGGGAGCGCGGCCAGGTCCGGGACGTCTCCGGGCAGTCGCTGGCCGACCTCAAGGCGCTGGAGCAGCGGTCCGAGGAGTGGCTGGGGCGGGAGCCCGGCGCCTCGCCGAAGAAGCGGCCCGGCCCCTCGGCACCGAAGGAGGGCGCCCAGAAATGAACCCGGTCTACTACCTCTACCTCGCCGCCCTGTTGTTCACCATCGGCGCGGCCGGCGTGCTGATCAGGCGGAACGCCATCGTGGTGTTCATGTGCATCGAACTGATGCTGAACGCCTGCAACCTCGCCTTTGTCACCTTCTCGCGGATGCACGGGAATCTGGACGGCCAGATCATCGCCTTCTTCACGATGGTCGTCGCCGCCGCGGAGGTCGTGGTCGGCCTGGCCATCATCGTGTCGATCTTCCGCACCCGTCATTCGGCCTCGGTCGACGACGCCAGCCTGATGAAGCTGTAAGGGGTCGCACAAAGTGGAGAACTTGATCGCGCTGCTTGTCGCGGCACCGCTGGTCGGTGCGGCCCTGCTGCTGTGCGGCGGCAAACGCCTGGACCGCACCGGCCACTGGATCGGCACGCTCCTCGCGGTGGCCTCGTTCGCCGTCGCGGTGGTGCTCTTCGTCGACATGCTCGGCAAGGGCGCCGAGCACCGGGCGCTGCACCAGCACCTGTTCAGCTGGATCCCGGTCGGTGGCTTCCGGGCCGACCTCGCCTTCCAGCTGGACCAGTTGTCGATGACCTTCGTCCTGCTGATCACGGGTGTCGGGTCGCTGATCCACATCTACTCGATCGGCTACATGGAGCACGACGAGCGGCGCCGCCGCTTCTTCGGCTACCTCAACCTCTTCCTGGCGGCGATGCTGCTGCTCGTCCTCGCCGACAACTACCTGCTGCTGTACGTCGGTTGGGAGGGCGTGGGCCTGGCGTCGTACCTGCTCATCGGGTTCTGGCAGCACAAGCCCAGCGCGGCGACCGCCGCGAAGAAGGCGTTCTTGGTCAACCGCGTCGGCGACATGGGCCTGTCCATCGCGATCATGCTGATGTTCACGACGTTCGGCACGTTCGCCTTCGGGCCGGTGCTCACCGCGACCGGCGGCGCGTCCGAGGGCAAGCTGACCGCCATCGGGCTGATGCTGCTGCTGGCCGCCTGCGGCAAGTCGGCACAGGTGCCGCTGCAGTCCTGGCTGGGCGATGCGATGGAGGGCCCGACACCGGTGTCGGCGCTGATCCACGCCGCCACGATGGTCACCGCCGGGGTGTACCTGATCACCCGCTCCGGGGCGATCTTCAACGCCGCGCCGGACGCGCAGACCGCGGTGGTCGCGGTCGGCGCGGTCACCCTGTTGTTCGGTGCGATCGTCGGTTGCGCCAAGGACGACATCAAGAAGGCGCTGGCCGGTTCGACGATGTCGCAGATCGGCTACATGGTGCTGGCCGCCGGCCTGGGCCCGATCGGCTACGCCTTCGCGATCATGCACCTGGTCACCCACGGCTTCTTCAAGGCGGGCCTCTTCCTCGGCGCCGGTTCCGTGATGCACGGGATGAACGAGGAGGTGGACATGCGCCGTTACGGCGGCCTGCGCACATACATGCCGGTCACCTTCGTCACCTTCGGGCTCGGCTACCTGGCCATCATCGGCTTCCCCGGGCTGTCCGGCTTCTTCTCCAAGGACAAGATCATCGAGGCGGCGTTCGCCCGGGGCGGCTCCGAGGGCTGGATCCTCGGCGGTGCGGCGCTGCTGGGCGCCGCGATCACCGCGTTCTACATGACGCGGGTGATGCTGATGACGTTCTTCGGCGAGAAGCGGTGGGACCCGAAGGAGGTGCACCCGCACGAGTCGCCGAAGGTGATGACGATCCCGATGATCGTGCTGGCCGTCGGTTCGGTCTTCGCGGGCGGGCTGTTCAGCGCGGGCGACTCCTTCGTCCGCTGGCTGGAGCCGGTCACCTCCTTCGCGCACGGCCACTCCCCGGTGAACGCCGGTGCGGTCACCGCCGCCACGATGGTGGTGCTGGTGATCGGCGTCGGCATCGCCTGGCTGATGTACGGCCGCAAGGCGATCCCGGCCACCGCGCCGCGCGGTTCGCTGCTGACCCGGGCGGCCCGCCGCGATCTGCTCCAGGACGACTTCAACCACGTCGTCCTGGTCCGGGGCGGCGAGCACCTGACCCGCACGCTGGTCTACCTCGACCACTCCCTGGTGGACGGCGCGGTCAACGGCACGGCGGCCTCGATGGGCGGACTCTCCAGCCGGCTGCGCCAGTTGCAGACCGGCTTCGTCCGCTCCTACGCGGTCCAGATGCTGGGCGGGGCCGCCGTTCTCGTCGCCGCGACCCTGCTGATGAGGGGTGTCTGAGCCATGTCGTTTCCCCTGCTGACGGCGACCGCCGCGGTGCCGGCGATCGGTGCGATCGCCACCGCCGCGGTGCCCGCCGCCAAGCGCACCGCGGCCAAGTGGCTGGCGTTGCTGTTCTCACTGGCCACGCTGGCGCTGGCGGTGCTGATCGCGGTGCGCTTCGACCCCGGCGCCAAGGAGCCGTTCCAGCTCACCGAATCCCACGCCTGGATCCGGGACTTCGGGGTCCGCTACGACCTCGGCGTGGACGGCATCGCGGTCGCCCTGATCGCGCTGACCGCGGTGCTGATCCCGTTCGTCATCCTGGCCGGCTGGCACGACGCCGACCCCCTGGAGGGCGCGGAGCCCAATCGCCGCTGGCGGCCCACCCAGGGCTTCTTCGCGCTGATCCTGGCGGTCGAGGCGATGGTGGTGCTCTCCTTCGAGGCCACCGACGTCTTCCTCTTCTACATCTTCTTCGAAGCCATGCTGATCCCGATGTACTTCCTCATCGGCGGCTTCGGGGACCGGGCCGGGGGGCGCGGCGAGCAGCAGGCCGCCGCCCAGCGCTCCTACGCCGCGGTGAAGTTCCTGCTCTACAACCTCGTCGGCGGTCTGATCATGCTGGCCGCGGTGATCGGGCTGTACGCCGCCACCGCCGACCAGTTGGGCGCCGGCACCTTCTCGCTGACGCAGATCGTCGAGGCCCGGGCGTCCGGCGCGCTGACCCTGGGCACCGGCACCGAACGGCTGCTGTTCCTCGGCTTCTTCTTCGCCTTCGCGGTGAAGGCGCCGCTGTGGCCGCTGCACACCTGGCTGCCCAACGCCATGGGCGAGGCGACCTCCCCGGTCGCGGTGCTGATCACCGCGGTCGTCGACAAGGTCGGCACGTTCGCGATGCTGCGCTTCTGCCTCCAGCTCTTCCCGGAGGCCAGCAGCTGGGCCACCCCGGTGATCCTGGTGCTGGCGCTGATCAGCATCGTCTACGGCGCGCTGCTCGCCGTCGGCCAGCGGGACATCAAGCGGCTGATCGCCTACGCCTCGATCTCGCACTTCGGCTTCATCATCCTGGGCATCTTCGCGATGACCTCCCAGGGCCAGGGCGGCGCGACGCTCTACATGGTCAACCACGGGATCTCGACGGCCGCGTTGATGCTGGTGGCCGGCTTCCTGATCAGCCGGCGCGGTTCGCGGTTGATCGCGGACTTCGGCGGCGTCCAGAAGGTCGCCCCGATCCTCGCCGGCACCTTCCTCATCGGCGGTCTGGCCACCCTGTCGCTGCCCGGACTGGCGCCGTTCGTCAGTGAGTTCCTGGTCCTGGTGGGCACGTTCAGCCGCTATCCGGTGATCGGGATCATCGCCACCGTCGGCATCGTGCTGGCCGCGCTGTACGTCCTCGTCCTGTACCAGCGGACGATGACCGGCCCGGTCAAGGCGGAGGTCAGCAAGATGCCGGACCTCAGGGCGCGGGAGCTGGTGGTGGTCGCGCCGCTGATCGCGCTGCTGCTCTTCCTCGGGGTGTATCCCAAGCCGCTCACCGACATCGTCAACCCGGCGGTCCAGCACACCCTGACCGTCGTGGACAAGACGGATCCCAAGCCCAGCGTGAAGGTGGACGCCGTGCCAGGTTCGGGCCGGCACGGCCAGACCGCGCAGACCCAAGACGTGGAGGCCGCGAAGTGAGTTCCGTGGCGAGTGTCCACAGCCTGTGGACGGTGGCGGCCGAGCTGCCGGGCAAGATCCCGGCACCGCGGATCGAGTACGTCCAGCTGTCGCCGACGCTGATCATCCTCGGCGCCGCGATCGTCGGCGTCCTGATCGAGGCGTTCCTGCCGCGCCGCAGCCGCTACTACGTCCAGGTGCTGCTGACCGTGGTGGCGCTGGCCGCCGCGTTCGCCGCGGTGATCGGGTTGGCGGCGGGCGGCTTCGGCTCGTCCAAGGCGCACGTGGCCGCGATGGGCGCGATCGCGGTGGACGGCCCGGCGCTGTTCCTCCAGGGCACGATCCTGCTGGTGTCGCTGATCGCGGTGTTCACCTTCGCCGAGCGCCGGCTGGATCCGGCGACCCACGGCAAGCGGGTGGACTCCTTCGCGGCGCAGGCCGCCGCCGTCCCCGGCGGCGAGGCCGAACAGGCCGCGGTCAAGGCCGGGTTCACCACCACCGAGGTCTTCCCGATCCTGCTCTTCGCGGTCGGCGGCATGCTGGTCTTCCCGGCCGCCAACGACCTGCTGACCCTCTTCATCGCGCTGGAGGTCTTCTCCCTCCCGCTCTACATCCTGTGCGCGCTGGCCCGCCGGCAGCGGCTGCTCTCGCAGGAGTCCGCGGTGAAGTACTTCCTGCTCGGTGCCTTCTCCTCGGCCTTCCTGCTGTTCGGCGTGGCCCTGCTCTACGGCTACGCCGGCACCGTGACGTACGCCGGCATCGCGGAGGTGATCTCGGACGGCGCCCGGCAGGTCGACCCGGCGCTGGCCGGCACGATGGGCAACGACGCGCTGCTGCTGATCGGCGGGGCGCTGGTGCTGATGGGCCTGCTGTTCAAGGTCGGCGCGGTGCCGTTCCACATGTGGACGCCGGACGTCTACCAGGGCGCCCCGACCCCGGTGACGGGCTTCATGGCGGCCGCCACCAAGGTCGCCGCGTTCGGCGCGCTGCTGCGGCTGCTGTACGTGGTCCTGCCCGGCATGCGCTGGGACTGGCGGCCGGTGATGTGGGGCGTGGCGATCCTGACCATGCTGGGCGGTGCGGTGCTGGCCATCACCCAGACCGACATCAAGCGGCTGCTGGCCTACTCCTCGATCGCGCACGCCGGGTTCATCCTCGCCGGTGTCATCGCCGCCAGTAAGGACGGCATCTCCTCGGTGCTCTTCTACCTGGCGGCGTACTCCTTCGTCACGCTCGGTGCGTTCGCCGTGGTGACGCTGGTGCGGGACGCCGGCGGCGAGGCCACCCACCTGTCGAAGTGGGCCGGGCTCGGGCGGCGTTCGCCCCTGGTGGCCGCGGTCTTCGCGGTCTTCCTGCTGGCCTTCGCGGGCATTCCGCTGACGTCCGGGTTCGCCGGGAAGTTCGCGGTGTTCAAGGCGGCGGCGGAGAGCGGCGCGGGCTGGCTGGTGGTGGTCGGTGTGATCTCCTCGGCGATCGCGGCGTTCTTCTACATCCGGGTGATCGTGCTGATGTTCTTCAGCGAGCCGAAGGCGGACGGTCCGACGGTGGCGGTGCCCAGCGTGCTGACGTCCACCGCCATCGCGGTCGGCGTCGCGGCCACGCTGGTGCTGGGCCTGGCGCCGCAGTACTTCCTCGACCTGGCCGGGCAGGCGGGAGTCTTCATCCGCTGATCCGCCGGCCCGACGCGCGGCCGCCGCCCGGTGCCCCCAAGGGGGTGCCGGGCGGCGGCCGTTGCGGTGCGGGGCCGCGGTCAGCTCTTGGGCAGGTCCGGCAGCTTGGGCAGGTCCGGGACCTTGACGCTGCCGTCCTCGGTCTTGGTGTACGTGTCGGTCGGCCCGTTCTTCCAGTTGACGGTCAGGGTCTTGCCGTCGGCACCGGTCTTGAGGGTGCCCATGGTGCGGGTGGTGTCGCCGTCGGTGCACTTGAGGACGGCCATGGTCATCCCGGCCATCTTCTCGACCTTGCCCATGCAGGCGGACTGGTGCCCGTTGCTGAACGCGACGGTGCCCTTGGCGACCACCAGGACCAGCGGGCTGGCGGCGGTGCCGCCCTTCCAGGCGCCCTCGACGGCGCTGGGGTCCGCCGCCTTCTCGTCGCCGCCGCCCGCACCCGACGGTGCGGTCGGTGGCGTCTTGCTCGGGGTGCTGGCGTCCTTGCCGCTGTCGCCGCTGCTTCCGCAACCGCTGAGCAGCAGCGCGGCGATGGCGGCCGCCCCGGCGAACTGCGCTGCCTTGCGCACGTACGTCTCCTCCGTTGTGGGACAGGGAGACGTGAGGCTAGCAGCGGCCCGGGGCGGCCGGTGGGCGAGCGACGCGGTCAGGTCGCGGCCGCGGACTTCGCCTCCCGCACGGCGCGTTCGACCGCGTGCGCCGTCCACTCGGTGCGGGCCAGTCGCCGCACCGTGCGCCGCGCGGCGCGGTGGCCGTTGCCGGGCAGCAGTGTGCGGTCCAGGTCGCAGGCGGCGGCCAGGGCGGCGAGCGTCCGGGCGCGGGGGTCCGGCAGGCCGGCGTCCAGCGCCGCGGCGAACCGTGCCCGGGCGGGCCCGGCCAGGTCCACCGACCCGGCCGGGAACCGCTCGTAGGGGAAGAGGCCCAGCGCCCGCCGGGCCTGCCGGCGCAGCGCGCCGCGGTCCGTCAACTGCCGCACGCACAGCTCGTGGACCGTGCCGCCGGACCGGCGCACCCAGGACCGGGCCCGGACGCCCCGGTGGTCCTTCTCCGGGCCGGGCAGTGCGGCGAGCGCCCCGTCCAGCACCGGGTGGCCGAGCGGCAGCGGCCGGGCCACCACGACCCGGCCGTCCCGTTCGACGATCCGCCCGGCCGCCTCCAGGTCCGCGAGGGCCGCCCCGGCCAGCCCGAACCGCAGGAACTGGCCGGTGACCAGGGGCCGACCGCGCGCCGGGTCGAGGCCGAGCAGCAACAGCTCCTCGGGGAGGGTGAGGTCGGGGGCCGGGCGGGCGGTCATGCGGGGGCGCCCGCGGGGTGTTCCACGGCGGGCAGCACCCGGCCGGTGACCTCGCCGAGGCCGATCCGGACGCCGTCCGGGCCGGGCGCCCAGGCGGTGAGGGTGACCTCGTCGCCGTCCTGGAGGTAGGGGCCCTTGCCCCGGGTGAGCTCCAGCAGGCAGCCGAGCTGGTCGGGTTCGGGGCCGGAGACGGTGCCGGAGGCGTAGAGGTCGCCGGTGCGCAGCGAGGCGCCGTTGACGGTCAGGTGGGCGAGCTGCTGGGCGGCCGTCCAGTACATCGCGGCGAACGGCGGGCGGGAGAGCACCTCGCCGTTGAGCCGCACCTCGATGCGCAGGTCCAGGCCGCCCGGCTCGGCGGCGGTGTCGTCCAGGTACGGCAGCGGCGGCACGTCCCGGGCGGGCGGTGCCGTACGGGCCGCGTCGAAGGCGTCGAGCGGGGTGATCCAGGCGGAGACGGAGGTGGCGAAGGACTTGCCGAGGAACGGGCCGAGCGGCACGTACTCCCACGCCTGGATGTCGCGTGCGGACCAGTCGTTGACCAGGCAGACGCCGAAGACGTGCTCGCGGAAGGCGTCCAGGCCGACCGGCGCGTGCAGGGTGGAGGGCGTGCCGACGACGAAGCCGACCTCGGCCTCGATGTCCAGGCGGGTGGACGGGCCGAAGACCGGTGCCGCGTCGGCCGGCGCCTTGCGCTGGCCGTGCGGCCGCACCACCGGGGTGCCGGAGACCACGACGGTGCCGGCCCGGCCGTGGTAACCGATCGGCAGGTGCTTCCAGTTCGGCGGCAGCGCGGCGTCGTCGGGGCGGAAGATCCGGCCGACGTTGGTGGCGTGGTGCTCGCTGGAGTAGAAGTCGACGTAGTCGGCGACGTCGAAGGGCAGGTGGAGGGTGACGTCGTCCAACGGGCGCAGCAGCGGGGCCACCGTGGTGCGGTGCGCCGGGTCGGTGAGGGCGGTGCGGACGGCCGCGTGGACCTCCTGCCACACCGGGCGGCCGGCGGCCAACAGCGGGTTGAGGGTGCCGGCGGTGAGCAGGGCGGCGTGCGCGGCGGGGACGACGTCGGGCAGGGCGTCGGGCAGGGCGCCCAGGTCCAGGACGTGCCGGCCGTAGCGGACGCCGAGCCGGCGCAGGCCGGGTGCTTCGGTGGTGCTGAAGACGCCGTAGGGGAGGGTGTGCGGGCCGAAGGGGTCGCCTTCGGTCAGGTCGAACGGGCTCTGCTCGGGCATGGACAGTGCTCCTCGCGCTCGTCGTCGCCGGTGGGCGGCCGGCCGGTGGGGTGCCCCCTGCTCGCACCGCGTGGAGAGCCTGGGGAAGGGTGCCCCGTGGACCGGTGGGTCCGTCGATCAGGGTACGACCGGTGGCGATCACCGGGGCGGTCCTCGGCCGGGAAGGAGCGGTAGCGGGCCGGGAAGCGGCGGGCGGGGCGGTGGGTTGGGACGCGACGGGTCGCCGGAGTAGGGAAAAACCTTGCCACAGTGCCCAATTCGGGCATGGTGCGCCCTGTGGGGCATTCGGGGTGGGCGGGTGTGGGGGAGGTGCGCGCGGTGACGGGTGGGGCGTCCGGGGGCGATGGCCGGAATCGGTCACCGCGTCGCCCGCCGGCGAAATCGCCGGCTCCTGGAGAGAGTGAACAATGCGGTGTGCTCGGCGGGCCGCGATCGCTCCCGGTAGTGCCGGTTTCGTCCGGTCGCCACTGTGATGCAAGGGACTTCTGAGTCGCCTGAAACCCCTGCTGCCCCATCTCTCCCACGGAAACACCGAACCGGGCGACGATCGGAAACCTACCCCTGGGACGGCTTCTGTGCTGGGCGAGTGGTTCGGGGGGCGGGCGCTCGCGGTGATCCAACCGTGACCGGATACGCTGGCCAATGGTGGAGACAGCGACAGATCGACATTCAGTTTGATCGTCAGCAGACAGGAGTACCCCTCGTGACCGTCGTCGGGCCCATTGGGCTGAGCGTGCGGGACCAGGCTCTCGAAGCCGATGTCCAGGCCGGATTGGCGGCTGTCGAGGAGGGCCTGCTGGAGGCCACCAAGAGCGACGTGCCGTTCATCACCGAGGCCGCGCAGCACCTGGTGCGCGCCGGCGGCAAGCGGTTCCGGCCGCTGCTGGCGATGCTGGCCGCCCAGTTCGGCGACCCGTACAGCCCCGGCGTGGTCCCCGCGGCCGTCGTCGTCGAGCTCACGCACCTGGCGACGCTCTACCACGACGACGTGATGGACGAGGCCGAGGTGCGCCGCGGCGTGGCCAGCGCCAACGCCCGCTGGGGCAACTCCGTCGCGGTGCTGACCGGCGACTTCCTCTTCTCCCGCGCGTCGCACATCCTCGCCGACCTCGGCCCCGACGCGGTCCGGATCCAGGCCGAGGCGTTCGAGCGCCTGGTGACCGGCCAGATCCTGGAGACCGCGGGACCGCGCGACGGCCGCGACCCGATCGAGCACTACCTGGACGTCATCGCCGGCAAGACCGGCTCGCTGATCGCGGTCGCCGGCCGGTTCGGCGCGATGATGTCCGGCGCCGACGAGACGACCGTCAACATCCTCACCCAGTACGGCGAGCGGCTGGGCACCGCCTTCCAGTTGGCCGACGACGTCCTGGACATCGCCAGCGACTCGCACGAGTCCGGCAAGACGCCCGGCACCGACCTGCGCGAAGGCATCCCGACGCTGCCCGTGCTGCGGCTGCGGGCGCTCGCCGAGAGCAGCGCGGGCACCGCCGAGGACCGCGCGCTGTGCGAGCTGCTGGCCGGCGACCTCACCGACGACGCCCGGCACGCCGAGGCGCTGGCCGGACTGCGCGCCCACCCGGCCCTGGAGCAGGCCCGCCGGGACACCGTGCGCTACGCCGAGCAGGCCCGCGCGATGCTGGTGCCGCTGCCGGAGTGCACGGCGAAGGCCGCCCTGGAAGGGCTCTGCGACACCGTCGTGCACCGGGCGGGCTGACCTCCGCGGCGGGTGCCCGCACCGCGTCGCGCGCCCCGGGCCCACCGGCCCGTCCCCGGCGTTCCCCGGGCCGTCCCCTACGGCATTCCGCCATGGGCGGTGCGACCCGCGGCGTACGGGCGCGGCCGGACGGCGGCCGGGCGTCATCCCACAGCAGTACGCGGAGTTGGCCCTGCGGGTTGACGCCAGCATCGGCAGCTTTTGGTGAGATGGAGACACCACGAAGCGGCGGGGCGGGTCATCATGGCCCGGCGGGTGGACGAGTGGACGACCCTGCACCGCCGCACACCACGGAGGTAGGCCAGATGCCACGGAACGAACCGACCGAGGTCACCGGGGAATGGGACGGGGGACGCTCCACGAAGCGTCGCAAGGCGGTGCGGTACGCCGTACCGGTCGCGGTGGCGGGGGTGGCGGCCGCGACGATCGGGCTGGTCCCGGCGTTCGCCGGCTCCGGTTCGCCGGACCTCCCGAAGATCTCCGCCCAGGACCTGATAGCGAAGATCGCCAAGTCCGATGTCCAGCAGCTGTCCGGCACGGTCCAGGTCACCACGGACCTCGGCCTGCCCAGCCTGCCGGGCGGCGCGGGCGTCGGCGGCTTCGGCGGCGGCCAGGGCGGCGAGAAGGGCGCGGGCGGCGCGGCGTCGCCGCAGAGCAAGCTGACCGAGCTCGCGTCCGGTACGCACACCCTGCGGGTCGCCGTCGACGGCCCCGAGAAGCAGCGGGTGTCGATCGTCGGCGGCTCCGCCGACTACACCCTCATCCACAACGGCACGGACGTCTGGGCGTACGACAGCGGCAGCAACAGCGCCGTGCACCACACCGCTCCCCGGGACGCCCACCGCGGCCCGCAGCGCGGTGCGCCCGAGGGCCTTCCCGAGGGCCTGCAGGGCGCCACCCCGCAGGAGCTCGCCCAGCAGGCGCTGAAGGCGGCCGGGGACACCACCTCGGTGACGGTCGGCGACACCGCCAAGGTCGCCGGGCGGGACGCCTACCAGCTCGTCATCAAGCCCAAGCAGGCCGCCTCCACGGTCGGCTCGATCCGGGTCGCGGTGGACGCCGCCAACGGCGTCCCGCTGAAGTTCACCCTCACCCCGAAGAGCGGTGGCCCGGCCGCGATCGACGTCGGCTACACCCGCGTCGACTTCGCCCGCCCGGCGGCGGACAGCTTCTCCTTCACCCCGCCCAAGGGCGCCAAGGTCGTGAGCGGCGACCAGGCCGCCCGCCAGCACGGCAAGGACCTCAAGGACCTCAAGGGCGCCAAGGGCGCCACGGAACACAAGGGCCCGAAGGACTTCGGCGGGTTCGACGTCCTCGGCAAGGGCTGGACGTCCATCGCCACCCTCAAGGGCGCCGGCGGCCCGGCCGGCAAGGACCAGCTCGCCAAGGGCGACGCCGGGAAGTTCCTGGACAGCCTGGGCACCAAGGTGACCGGCGGCTTCGGCTCCGGGCACGTCTTCAGCACCCGGCTGGTCAACGCACTGGTGACCGACGACGGCACGGTCTACGTCGGCGCCGTCGACAAGCAGGCACTGATCGCCGCGGCCGACGCCGCGAAGAAGTAACGGTCCACGGCCGGCGACCGGGCCGCGCCGCACCTCCGGTTCGGAGGGCGCGGCGCGGCCCGTAGGCGGTCCACCGCGCGCCCGGCCGACGGCCCGAGGGCCGCCGCACACGAGGAGTTGGGGGAGAACGTGCCACCACCAGCCGCCGCGGACGACGGGCGCGCGGCACCGCACGACGCACACCGGGTGATCGAGACCCGGGGACTGACCAAGACCTACCGCGGCGCGCGCCCCGCCGTCGACGGGCTGGACCTCGCCGTGCCGCGCGGCAGCGTCTTCGGCTTCCTCGGGCCCAACGGCTCCGGCAAGACCACCACCATCCGGATGCTGATGGGGCTGATCGAGCCGACCGCCGGCACCGCCCGGGTGCTCGGCCGGCCGATGCCCGGCGCGGTCCGCGAGGTGCTCCCCAAGGTGGGGGCCCTCATCGAGGGGCCGGCGCTCTACGGCTTCCTCAGCGGGCGGGACAACCTGCGGCGGTTCGACGCCGCCGATCCGGCCGCCGACCCCCGCACCCGCACCGCGCGGGTGGGCCGGGCGCTGGAGCGGGTCGGCCTGGCCGCCGCGGCCGGCAAGAAGGCGCGCGCCTACTCCCTCGGCATGAAGCAGCGGCTGGGGCTGGCCGCCGCCCTGCTCCAGCCCCGCGAACTGCTGGTGCTGGACGAGCCGACCAACGGCCTGGACCCGCAGGGCATGCGGGAGATCCGTGCCCTGGTGCGGGAGTTGGCGGCGGACGGCACCACCGTCTTCCTCTCCTCGCACCTCCTCGACGAGATCGAGCAGGTCTGCACGCACGCCGCGGTGATGGCCCGGGGCCGGCTGGTCACCCAGGGCCCGGTCGCCGGACTCACCGCCGCCGTCCTGGGCCCGGGCGGCGGCCAGGTCCGGCTGACGGTGACCACCCCCGATCCGGCCGACGCGGTCCGGGTCCTGAAGGAGCACGGCCTGAGGGGCCTGCGGGCCGACGGCGACCGGGTCGGCGGCGAGCTGCCCGCGGCGGTCCCGGACGGCGCGCCCCCGCCGGACCCGGCGGAGCTGAACGCCGCACTGGTCCGCGCCGGGGTCCGGGTCCGGGCCTTCGGCACCGAACGGCCGTCCCTGGAGGACGTCTTCGTCCGGCTCACCGGGGAGGGATTCGATGTCGCGGGTTGAGAGTCAGGCGCCGCCGGCCGGGACGGCGCCGCCGGCGGCGCGCCGCCGGCCGTCGTGGTCGGCGGACCTGCTGCGCAGCGAGCTCGGCACCACCTTCCGGCGCTGGCGCACCCTGGTGCTGCTGGCGGTCCTGGCGGCCGTGCCGGTGCTGGTCGGCGTCGCGGTCCGGATCCAGGCCGGGCGGTCCGGGGGCGGCGACGGGCGGGGGCCGGCGTTCCTCACGGCGGTCGCCGGCAACGGCCTCTTCCTGGTGTTCACCGCCCTCGCGGTGACGTTGCCGGTGTTCCTGCCGATGGCGGTCGGGGTGATCGCCGGGGACGCCGTCGCCGGCGAGGCGCACACCGGGACGTTGCGCTACCTCCTCGTCGCGCCCGCCGGCCGCGGCCGGCTGCTGCTCGCCAAGTTGGGCACGGTCGTGGCGTTCTGCCTGGCCGGCACGCTCGTCGTGGCGCTGTCCGCGCTGGCCACCGGTGCGCTGCTGTTCCCGCTGGGGGACGTGACGCTGCTGTCGGGGACGTCCATCTCCCTCGGTGAGGGGCTGTTGCGGGCGCTGGCCATCGCCGGGGTGGTGGCGCTTTCCCTCCTCGGGGTGGCGGCCCTCGGGCTGTTCGTGTCCACGCTCACCGACAGCGGCGTCGCCGCCATGGCCACGACCGTCGGCCTGGTGCTCACCGCCCAGATCCTGGACGGGATACCGCAGCTCCAGGCCATCCAGCCGTACCTCTTCCCGCACTACTGGCTGTCCTTCGCCGACCTGCTCCGCGACCCGGTCTACTGGGACGGGATCCAGCGGGACCTGGGCCTCCAGGCGCTCTACGCGGCGGTGTTCGGCTCGGCCGCCTGGGCGCGGTTCACCACCCGCGACGTCACGGCGTGACGGTGTCGGGCGCGGCCTCCGGACCGGCCGTCCGGGCGTCCGGGGCCGGGCCGGGGCGTTCCGCCGGCGTCGGCCGCGCGGCCCGGTCCGCCTCGGCGGCGACGGCCTCGCCCGCCCGTGCCCCGGCGGTCGCCAGCGCGGTGCGCCCCCGCCGGGCGGTCCGCAGCGCGTCCCAGGTCAGCAGTGCCAGCGCGGCCCACACCAGCGCGAAGCCGGCCCAGCGCTCCGGCGGCATCCGCTCGCCGAAGACCGTCAGCCCCAGCAGGAACTGGAAGGTGGGGGCCAGGTACTGGAGCATGCCGACCGTGGTCAGCGGCAGCCGCACCGCGCAGGCGCCGAAGCAGATCAGCGGCACCGCGGTGGCGATGCCGCACGCGGCGAGCAGCAGGGCCTGCCCGGTTCCGCCGGTGACGAAGACGGATTCCCCGCGGACCCCGAGGAAGACCAGGTAGCCCAGCGCCGGCAGCGCCTGGAGCGCGGTCTCGGCGCTGAAGCCCTCGATGCCGTCGAGCTTGATGCTCTTCTTCACCAGCCCGTACGTCGCGAACGACAGGGCCAGCCCGAGTGCGATCCACGGCATCCGGCCGTAGGCGACGGTCATCACCACGACGGCCAGTGCGCCGACGCCCACCGCGGTCCACTGCAGCGGCCGCAGCCGTTCGCGCAGCACCAGTACCCCGAAGGCGATGCTGACCAGCGGGTTGATGAAGTACCCGAGCGAAGCTTCGAGCACGTGCCCGGCGTTGACCGCCCAGATGTAGAGGAACCAGTTCAGCGAGATCACACACGCGCAGACCAGGACCAGCCCGATGCGCTTGGGCTGCCGCAGCAGCGGGCGTATCCAGGACCAGCGGCGCAGCACCGCCAGGATGATCACCGCGACCGGCAGCGACCACAGCATGCGGTGGGCCAGGATCTCGGCCGGTGCGGCGGCGTCCAACAGGTGCCAGTACAGCGGCAGCAGGCCCCACATCGTGTACGCGGCGAGGCCGTACGCGAGGCCGGCGCGTTGGTCGGTTCGAGGCGGCAAGGGGCCCTCCAGGTCGCGCGGAGTCGATCCTGTGCAAGGTAGCGCCGTCCGCCCTTCCTGTCATGCCCGTTCCGTTAGACGGTCATGACAGGGGTGTGAAGGGTCGGGAGCGCGGGCCCCGGGGGCGGGGCGGGCGCGCCCTCGGCCGGGTCCGGAAAAGCCGAGCGGGTGCCCGCGGGGAGCGGCGGTGCGCTCCCCGCGGACACCCGCGGGAGTTCGGCCGGAACCCGGCCCGGGACCTGCTAGCCGACGACCGTCCAGGTGTCGTTGCCGGCGAGGAGGGTCGCCAGGTCGCCCTTGCCCTTCTGCTCGACGGCGCTGTCCAACTGCTCGGACATCAGCGTGTCGTAGACCGGCCGGTCGACGTCGCGCAGCACACCGATGGGGGTGTGGTGCAGGGTGTCGGGGTCGGCGAGCCGGGACAGGGCGAACGCCGTGGTGGGGGAGGGGTTGTGCGCGTCGTGCACCAGGACCGCGCCGGCGCCCTGCTCCCGGACGTCGATGACCTTGAGGTCGCCGGTGGCGGGGTCGCGGACGACGCCCTTGGAGCCGAAGCCGTCGGGGGCCAGGGCGCCGAACCGGATCGGCTGCCCGTGCTCCAGCCGGATCACCGCTTCCTGGGCCTGCTCCTTGTCCTTGAGGGCTTCGAAGGCGCCGTCGTTGAAGATGTTGCAGTTCTGGTAGATCTCCACCAGCGCCGTGCCCGGGTGGGCGGCGGCCGCGCGCAGCACCGAGGTGAGGTGCTTGCGGTCGGAGTCGACGGTGCGGGCCACGAAGGACGCCTCGGCGCCGAGCGCCAGCGAGACCGGGTTGAACGGTGCGTCCAGCGAGCCCATCGGCGTCGACTTGGTGATCTTGCCGACCTCGGAGGTGGGGCTGTACTGGCCCTTGGTCAGCCCGTAGATCCGGTTGTTGAACAGCAGGATCTTGAGGTTGACGTTGCGCCGCAGGGCGTGGATGAGGTGGTTGCCGCCGATGGACAGCGCGTCGCCGTCACCGGTGACCACCCAGACCGACAGGTCGCGGCGCGAGGAGGCCAGGCCGGTGGCGATGGCCGGTGCGCGGCCGTGGATGGAGTGCATCCCGTAGGTGTTCATGTAGTACGGGAAGCGGGAGGAGCAGCCGATGCCGGAGACGAAGACGACGTTCTCCTTGGCCAGGCCGAGCTCCGGCATGAAGCCCTGGACGGCGGCGAGGACCGCGTAGTCACCGCAACCGGGGCACCAGCGCACTTCCTGGTCCGACTTGAAGTCCTTCATGGACTGCTTCGCCGTGGCCTTGGGCACCAGGGAGAGCGCCTCGATCTGGGAGGGCTTCTCCGAGACCGTGTCAGTCATTGATGGCCTCCTTAAGGACCTCCGCGAGTTGCTCCGCCTTGAACGGCATCCCGCTGACCTGGGTGTGCGAGCGCGCGTCGACGAGGTACCTGGCGCGCAGCAGGGTGGCGAGCTGACCGAGGTTCATCTCCGGCACGACGACCTCGTCGTAACGCGCCAGGACCTCGCCCAGGTTCCCCGGGAAGGGGTTGAGGTGGCGCAGGTGCGCCTGGGCGACGCGCTGCCCGGCGCCCCGGACCCGGCGGACCGCCGCGGTGATCGGCCCGTAGGTCGACCCCCAGCCCAGGACGAGGGTGCGCGCGCCGGCGCCGGACTCGTCCGCCGGGTCGTCGACCTCCAGGTCGGGGACCTCGATGCCGTCCACCTTGGCCTGGCGGGTGCGGACCATGAAGTCGTGGTTGGCCGGGTCGTAGGAGATGTTGCCCGTGCCGTCCTGCTTCTCGATGCCGCCGATGCGGTGCTCCAGGCCGGGCGTGCCGGGGACGGCCCACGGGCGGGCCAGGCTCTCCGGGTCGCGCTTGTACGGCCAGAACACCTCGGTGCCGTCCGCCAGCTGGTGGTTGGGGCCGGTGGCGAACTGCACGCGCAGGTCGGGGAGTTGGTCGACCTCGGGGATCCGCCAGGGCTCCGAGCCGTTGGCGAGGTAGCCGTCGGAGAGCAGGAAGACCGGGGTGCGGTAGGTGAGCGCGATCCGGGCCGCGTCCAGCGCCGCGTCGAAGCAGTCGGCCGGTGTCTTCGGCGCCACGATCGGCACCGGTGCCTCGCCGTTGCGGCCGTACATCGCCTGGAGCAGGTCGGCCTGCTCGGTCTTGGTGGGCAGGCCGGTCGAGGGGCCGCCGCGCTGGATGTCGACGATCAGCAGCGGGAGTTCGAGGCTGACCGCGAGGCCGATGGTCTCCGACTTCAGGGCCACGCCCGGGCCGGAGGTGGTGGTGACCGCCAGCGACCCGCCGAACGCCGCGCCCAGCGCCGCGCCGATGCCGGCGATCTCGTCCTCCGCCTGGAACGTCCGCACGCCGAAGTTCTTGTGCCGGGACAGCTCGTGCAGGATGTCGGAGGCCGGGGTGATCGGGTACGACCCCAGGTACAGCGGCAGGTCGGCCTGGCGCGCGGCGGCGATCAGGCCGTAGGACAGCGCGAGGTTGCCGGAGATGTTGCGGTAGGTGCCGGTGGGGAAGGCGGTGGTGGCCGGCGCGACCTCGTAGGAGGTGGCGAAGTCCTCGGTGGTCTCGCCGAAGTTCCAGCCGGCCCGGAAGGCGGTGACGTTCGCCTCGGCGATGTCCGGCTTCTTGGCGAACTTCGCCCGCAGGAACTTCTCGGTGCCCTCGGTCGGCCGGTGGTACATCCACGACAGCAGGCCCAGCGCGAACATGTTCTTGCTGCGCTCGGCCTCCTTCCGGGAGAGCCCGAACTCCTTGAGCGCCTCGATGGTCAGCGTCGTCAGCGGCACCGGGTGGACGTGGTACGCCGACAGCGAGCCGTCCTCCAGCGGGTTGGTCTCGTAGCCGACCTTCGCCATCGGGCGCTTGGTGAACTCGTCGGTGTTGACGATGATCTCCGCGCCGCGCGGCACGTCGCCGATGTTGGCCTTCAGCGCGGCCGGGTTCATCGCCACCAGGACGTTCGGCGCGTCGCCGGGGGTGAGGATGTCGTGGTCGGCGAAGTGCAGTTGGAAGCTGGAGACGCCCGGGAGCGTTCCGGCAGGGGCCCGGATCTCGGCGGGGAAGTTGGGCAGCGTCGACAGGTCGTTGCCGAACGACGCCGTCTCGGAGGTGAAACGGTCACCGGTGAGCTGCATACCGTCACCGGAGTCGCCGGCGAACCGGATGATCACCCGGTCCAGGCGCCGGACTTCCTTGCCCGGGCCGCCGTCACCGGACGTGCGCTGTTCCCCGACTAGCGCTCCGTCGGCCTGCTCGGCTGTGCTACTGACCTGGCTGGTCACTGCTTCGGACCTCCCTCAAGGGGTGCGGCATCCCCGCCGGACGCAGGGCGTAGGACGTGTCGTACCGACCGGTTGTCCCATAACCATCGTACTTGGGTAAGGGTGCCCTTCCCTGGGTCGGCCACATCGTGGACGCCGAGATGAGACACCGTTCTGTCCTGGTTCGTCATCGAATCACTGTCCCCGTCCCCCCTGTCTCCATGCCGCACCGGTCTCGTCCATTGGTGCTAGGGCCATGGTTCTACGACCAGGGCTCCGAGTATCGGTAGATCCGCGCATCGGTGACATCTGGCAGGGTGCCAGGCCGTCAGGAGCCGAGGTAGGTGAGGACCGCGAGCACCCGACGGTGATCCCCGTCACTCGGCGTCAGCCCGAGCTTCAGGAAGATGTTGCTGACGTGCTTCTCGACCGCGCCGTCGCTGACGACCAGCTGCCGGGCGACCGCGGAGTTGGTCCGGCCCTCGGCCATCAGCCCCAGCACCTCGCGCTCCCGCGGCGTCAGGTGCGCCAGCGTGTCCTGCTTGCGGCTGCGGCCGAGCAGCTGGGCGACCACCTCCGGGTCCAGTGCGGTGCCGCCGCGGGCCACCCGGACCACCGCGTCGACGAACTCCCGCACCTCGGCGACCCGGTCCTTGAGCAGGTAGCCGATGCCCCGGGTCGATCCGGCCAGCAGCTCGGTGGCGTACTGCTCCTCGACGTACTGCGACAGCACCAGCACCCCGATCCCGGGGTGGTCCCGGCGCAGCCGGAGGGCGGCCCGTACGCCCTCGTCGGTATGGGTCGGCGGCATCCGCACGTCCGCCACCACCACGTCCGGCGGGGTGCCCGCGCCGGCCAGGTCGGCGACCGTCTTCAGCAGCGCCTCGCCGTCCCCCACGCCGGCCACGACCTCGTGCCCGCGGTCGGTCAGCAACCGGGTCAGACCCTCCCGCAGCAGCACCGAGTCCTCGGCGATGACCACCCGCACGCTGTCCTCCACGTCCACCACGACGACATTCCCCCCACGTTCCACACGGTCCAGCCTGCCGGGCCCCAGCATTCCAGCATCCGGAACGGGGCGGGCGGGTGAGGGGAGCACGGGAGCAACGAAGTGCGGGTGAGTACGGGCGGGGGCGGGTGGGAGCGAGCGGGCGGGGGCGGGGCGGCAGCGGGCCGCGCGGTGGGTCGGACCCCCGTCCCGACCCACCGCGCGGCGGTGTGCGCCCGGCGGTCAGCCGCGCCAGGGCAGCTCGGCGGTGACGGCGGTCGGGCCGCCGGCGGGGGAGTCCACGACGAGCAGGCCGTCGACGGAGCCCAGCCGCTCGGCGAGGCCGGCCAGCCCGCCGCCGGACGCGGTGCTCGCGCCGCCCCGGCCGTCGTCCGACACCAGGAGCATCAGCCGCCCCGTCGGCCGTTTGGTTCCGTCCGGCTCCGGGAGTCCGTCGTCCCCGTCGTACCAGACGTCGACCGTCGCGCGGTTCGCCCCGCTGTGCTTGGCGACGTTCTGGAGCAGTTCGGAGACGGTGAAGTAGGCGATGCCCTCGATGGCGGGGGCCGGGCGCCGCGTCAGGTCCACGTGGACCGTGACCGGCACCGGGCAGCGGCCGGCCAGCGCGGACAGGGCCGGGCCGAGCCCGCGGTCGGTGAGGATCGCCGGGTGGATGCCGCGGGCCAGGTCCCGCAGTTCCTGGAGGGCGATCTTCACCTCGCCGTGCGCCTCGTCCACCATCCGCGCCGCCGCCTGGGGGTCCGCGGCCAGTTTCTCCTTGGCCAGGCCGAGGTCCATCGCCAGTGCCACCAGGCGGGCCTGGGCGCCGTCGTGCAGGTCCCGTTCGATCCGCCGCAGGTCGGCGGCGGCGGTGTCGACCACCACCCCGCGGTCCGACTCCAGCTCGATGACCCGGTTGGCCAGCGGCGACGGCCCCAGCAGCCCGCGCACCAGCAGCCGGTCGACCTGCGTCAGCCCGCGGAACGCCCACGGCCCGGCCAGCACGATCAGCAGTCCGCACGCCCCGCTCACGAAGGCCGCCACCGTCGGGCTGGCGTAGAGGACGGTGTTCCCGTCCCCCCACAGTTGGATGCCGGGCAGTCCGGCGTACGAGGGCACGAGCCAGTACCAGAGCGGGAAGGTCAGCAGCGACCAGCCCACCGTCCAGAACGTCAGCGCGAAGACGAACGTGAACAGCGCCCAGGGGAACAGCACGAACGCGTAGAGCAGGTGCCGCCAGGACGCGCCGCTCTTGAGCACCGCCGCGATCCACGCCATCGGGCCCGGCTTCGCGGGGCGCAGCGGCTCCGGGGCGGGCACGTCCAGCCGCAGCAGCGCCGCGGCCCGCACCCGCTCCAGGGCGCCCAGCCCGCGCGCCCCCAGCAGCCCGCCGGCCAGCACCGGGACGCCCAGGAACGTGATCAGCAGCCCGGCGCTCAGCCCGACCAGGGTCACCGCGTAGGCGAACGCCACGCAGGCCACCGGAAGGCTCAGGCAGAGGTGGAGGAACTCCCGCCAGGTGCGACCGGAGAACGGGGCGCGCAGGCCCGCGGGCACCCGGTGGCCGCCGGGCCGCGGGGGGTGGGCGCGGTGCGCGGAGTACGCGGTGTCCATGTCTCGAAGTCCGTCCGTTCTGCCGTGGTGTCGGGCGCCGGGGCGGCACCGCGCGCGGTGCGGTCCGGCGGTGGTTCCGGTGGGCCCCGCCGGCACTCCGGGCGGGTTCCCGGCCGGCCCCTGCCGGCTCCGTCCAGGGTCGCCGCCCGCCGCAGCCCGGACCATGACGCTGCTCGCCCTCTTCAGCCGGGGGTTTTCCCCACCCCGGCGGCGGGCGGCGGGCGGTTCAGCGCCTGCCGGCGCCCCGGCCCCGCCCGGTCCGCGGCCCGGTGCCGGCCTCCGGCCGTGGCCGCCACGGCACCTCCGCCGTGACCCGGGTCGGCCCGCCCGCCGGCGAGTCAAGCGCGAACAGCCCGTCCACGGCGCCCAGTCGGTCCGCCAGCCCGGCCATCCCACTGCCGCCGTCGAGCCGTGCGCCGCCCTTCCCGTCGTCCTGCACCTGGAGCAGCAGCCGGTCCCGGGAGCGCCACACCTCCACCGACGCCCCCCGCGCCGCACTGTGCTTGGCGACGTTCTGGAGCAGTTCGGAGACGGTGAAGTAGACGATGCCCTCGATGGCCGGCGCGGGCCGCTCGGTGAGGTCCACGGAGGTGGTGACGGGCACCGTGCAGCGGCCGGCCAGCGACGCCAACGCCGGCCCCAGCCCGCGGTCGGTGAGGATCGCCGGGTGGATGCCGCGGGCCAGGTCCCGTAGCTCCTGGAGGGCCAGCTTCACCTCGCCGTGCGCCTCGTCCACCATCGCCGCCACACTCTCGTCGGCCTGCCCCTCCAGCAGCTTCTCCTTGGCCAGGCCCAGGCCCATGGCGAGCGCCACCAGGCGGGCCTGCGCGCCGTCGTGCAGGTCCCGTTCGATCCGCCGCAGGTCGGCGGCGGCGGTGTCGACCACCACCCCGCGGTCCGACTCCAGCTCGGCGATCCGCCGCTCCAACTCGTCGGAGGGCGAGAGCAGTCCGCGCACCATCGCCCGGTCCACGGTGGACAGCCAGCGCGCCAACCACGGCAGCACCGGCCAGCCCACGAACAGCGCGGTGAGGACCACCGGGAAGGTGAAGACGCCCCACGGCAGCCGGATGACCGCGAACAGCGCGTGCCGCCAGGCCACCGGGTCCTTCAGGCGCGCCCACAGCCAGCCGAAGAAGCCGCGCTCGCGCAGCCGCAGCGGGCTGGGTTCGGCGACGGACACCCCGAGCCAGGCGCGGGCCCGGGCCCGTTCCAGCTTTCCGTAGAGCCGACAGGCCGTCAGTCCCGCGGCCAGCAGCGGCAGTCCGACGACCGTGACGGACAGGCCGATCCCCAGCGTCAGCCACACCACCAGCACCACGAACGCCGTGAGGCCCAGCGGGAGGTTGACCAGCAGGTAGCCGATCTCCCGCCAGGTCCACGCGTCGAGCGGCGACCGCGGGGGCGGGAGCGACACCCCGTCGGTGGCGTCGGCGTCGGCAGCGGGCTGGGAACTTTCCGTCATGTGCCCCAGCTTGCCGGGCTCCGTGCCGCTCTGCCATGGGGTGCGTCGGGTGGTGGGCGGGGGGTTTGCCCCACCCTTCGCGGGGCGGCCCGGATTGGCGCGGCACGCTGTGGACAGGGTGCGCCGCCCGGCCCGTATGGTGTTGCGGTGCAGAACGGCCGCGTGGACATGACGAGTACGACGACGGGTGCGGACGCGGGCCCCGGACAACGCGCCGACCACGGCCGGACGCCGACCCCGGCGGGACCCGCCGCGGCGCCGTCCGGCCCGACCGATCCCCAGGACACCGGTGGCCGGTGCTGGGACGACCGCAGCCGCGACCGGACCGCGGTGGCCGCCGGCGGGCTGCTCGCCGCGGTCGTCGGGATCTGCGCCGCCACCTGGTACGGCACCGCCGCCACGCTCTGGTTGGGAGTCGTGGCCGTCGTGGCCGCCGCCGGGGGCACCGCGCTCACCGCGGTGACCAGGCAACGGGCCGCCGGTACCGCCCTGCTGCTCTGCGGCACCGCCCTCGGCGTGCTGGCCGCCTGGCAGGCGGCCCCCGGCGGGGCCGCCCGGCTGGCCGCCACCGGACTCGCCGCCGCGGTCGCGCTGGCCCTGCTCGGCCTCCGCACCGACCTGGGGCGCGGCGGGCTCACCGGCGCGGCCGCGGTCGCGCTGGCGGTGGCCTGCTGGGAACTGCTGCTGGCCCTGACCGACCCGGTCCGCACCGGCGTCGTGCTCGGCTTCCTCTCCCTCCTGGCCCTGGGGGCGTTGCCCCGGCTGGCGCTGCGCGCGGCCGGGCTGACCGGGTTGGACGACCGGCACGCCGGCGGCACCCCGGTCAGCCGCCACCGGGTGGCCGCCGCGCTCGCCGCCACCCACCGCGGGTTGGCCCCGGCCACCGTGGCGCTGGCGGCCTCGGCCGGCGCGGCCGGGGTCCTCGCGGCGGGCGAGACCGGGCCCTGGACGGTGCTCACCGCCGTGTTGCTCGCCCTCGTGTTGTTCTCCCGGGCCCGCGCCTACCCGTTGGCCGCCGAGGTGGTCGCCCTGCTCGCCGCCGCAACGGCCGTCTGCGTGCGGCTGGCGGTGCTCTGCGCGACGGACGGCGGGGCCCCCGGGCCGGCGCTGGCCGTGCTGGGACTCCTGGCCGCCGTCCCGGTGGTGTCGCGTGCGGTCCGGCTGCCGGAGCCGCTGCGGAACCGGCTGCGGCGCTGGCTGGACCTCGTGGAGGCGGTGAGCATGGTGGCGCTGATCCCCGTCGGCCTCGGCGCGTTCGGGCTGTACGGGCTGCTGGGCGGTTCCTGACGGGGAGGAACGCAAGCTGCGCAGGCTTCGGGGACGAGGGGGCGACGGGTGCATCCTGTGAAGACCCGGCCGCGCCGGAACGTTCCGGCCGGGCCCGGGAGTTCGGAACGCAGGGGTCCGCGGGGCGGCGATGACGGGGCGGGGGTGAGGACCGGGTGACGACGGAGGGCGTGGTGGATGCGGTGGGTGCGGACGGTGCGAGCGGTCCGGTGGGTGCGGGGGGCGCTGTGGGCGCGGTGAACCCGGGCCCGGTGGCGGGAGCTGCCGGTGGTGCCGGTGCCGTGGGCGCTGCCGGTCCGGCCGGTACTGGTGGACCAGCCGGTACCGGTGGACCGGGTGGACCGGGCGGACCGGGCGGACCGGGCGGTGCGGCGGCGGCCGGTGGTGCGCCGGGCGCCCTGCCCGCCGCGGTGCCGATGCCGACGGCCGCGCCGGCTCCCGGCCCGGCCCCGGCCCCGACCCGCCCGCTGCCCGTCGTCACCGAGTCGTCCCCGTTCGACCCGGCACCGGCACCTTCGCCGGCCCCGGCGCCGACAGCGGTCGCCGCACCGTCGCAGGCCGCTGCGCCCGCGGCCGGGCCCGCGCCGGCAGGTGCACCGGCAGCCGCACCCGCCGCACCCGCCGCTCCCTACATGCCCGTCACGCCCGTCACGCCCGCCGCTCCGCCCCCGGCCGCCCCGCTGTCGCCGACCGCCATCGTGCCGGGCCCCGTACCACCCGCCGGCCCGGTCCCCGCGGCCACCGGCCCCGTGCCCCCGTCGGTCGCCCCCGCCGGCCCCGCACCCACCGCCGCGTCGGCGCCCGCCCCCGGGCACTACGGGCGTGCCGGGCTGCCCGCGCGGACGCCGCTCCCGGTGCCGCTGCTGCCGCCGGAGTTGGCCGACGGGCAGCCCCGGCCGCGTCGCGGCGATCCGCTGGCGCGGCGCGCGGGCCGGGCCCTGCGCCGGGTCTTCGCGTCCTCGCCCGCCGCCGAGACCGCGGCCGTCACCCGGGCCGCGGCCGCCATCCAGCAGCCGGTCAGCAGCGGCCGGCAGATCGCGGTGTCGAGCATCCGCGGCGGTGCGGGCAAGTCCACCGTCGCCGCCCTGCTCGCGCTGACCTTCGCGCACTACCGCCCCGACCCGGTCCTCGCCGTGGAGGCCGACCCGGCGCTGGGCACGCTCCCGCACCGGCTCGGCGCCCGCGAGGTCCGCTGGTCGAGCGGCGACCTCGCGCAGATCCTCGACCCGTCGATGCTGATCACCGACCTGACCGGCTACCTCCTCCCGTTCGCCGGCGGCGGCTGGCTGCTGCCCGGCAGTCAGGGCGCCATCGGCACCCGCCTGGACCTCGACACCTACCGGGTGGTGATGACCACGCTGCGCCGGCACTTCGCCGCGACGGTCGTGGACTGCGAGACGCTGCCCGCCGAAGTGGCCCGCACCGCGTTGGTGACGACCCAGGCCCGGGTCCTGGTCACCCCGGCGACGCCGGAGGGCGTGGCCGCCACCCGTTCCGTACTGGACTGGGTCGGCACCCTGCACCGCGGACTGCTGCCGACCACGGTCGTGGTGCTCACCCACTCCTCGCCGGACAGCGGCGTCGACGTCCGCAGGGCCGCCGCGCACCTGGGCGCCGGCGGCGCGGCGGTGCTGCCGCTGCCCTACGACCGCCACCTGGCGGCGGGCGGCGCCATCCGCGGCGAGCTGTTGGGGGCCCGGACGCGGGAGGCGGCGGCCCGGATCGCGGCCGAGGTCATGGATCGCGCGGTCTCCCGGGACGGGTCCCGGCGCCGGCCGCCGCACCAGGAGTCGCCGCAGCCGACCGCCCAGGGGGCGCCGCCCCGCGGGGACCACCCCGCCCCGGTGCCCCACCCCCACGCGGCGCCGGCCCCCCAGGGCTACCCCCAGCCGCCGGTCCGCCCCCCGGGCGCACCGCCCCTGACGCCCCCTCCCCAGCCGCACCCACAGCACCTCGCGCCGCTTGCGCCGAACGATCCCCGGAGCCCGTACGGCGGCGGTACCCCGCGCTGAGCGGAGACCGCTCCGGGCCCTCCCGGCCCGCCCCGATCCGTCGCCGTCCCGCCAAGCGGACGGATGCCGTCCGGCCTGTGAGACACCTCGTGAGACGACCGGACCTGCCGTCTACGCTGCCGGCCACCCAGTTGGGGCGAAGTGGGGACAACCCCACCGGCCGCGATCAAGTGGCTTCTCAACGCGGCCGGGGCAGGGCCTAGACTCCCGTCCATACAGATCGTGTAAAAGTCGTTTCAAGAAACGCAGTCAGGGAGCGAGGGGCGGACGTGCCGGACGCGACCGTACGCACCACCGTCGCCGCGGACTATTTCCAGGGCTATTCGGCCGTCGGGATCATCGCCGTGGTCGGAGTGCTGTTCGTCGCCGTGGCCTTCGGGGCCGGGCGACTGCTGCGACCCGTCGTGCCCACGCCCGAGAAGCTGCTGACGTACGAGTGCGGCGTGGATCCGGTCGGCGAGGGCTGGGCGCACACCCAGGTCCGCTACTACGTCTACGCCTTCCTCTACGTCGTCTTCGCCGTCGACTCGATCTTCCTGTTCCCCTGGGCCACGGTCTTCGCCGCTCCTGGATTCGGCGGAGTGACGCTGGTGGAGATGTTCGTCTTCCTCGGCTTCCTCGCCATCGGCCTGCTCTACGCGTACAAGAAGGGCGTCCTGGAATGGACGTGACCCCCGCCTCCGCCGCCCCCGAGTTCCTGCCGGAGCCGCGGCGCCTCGGCACGCTGGCCCGGCTCGCGCCCGAACCCATGAAGGTGGTCCTGAACTGGGGCCGCCGCTACAGCCTGTGGGTCTTCAACTTCGGCCTGGCCTGCTGTGCCATCGAGTTCATCGCGGCGTCCATGGCCCGGCACGACTTCATCCGGCTCGGCGTGATCCCGTTCGCGCCCGGTCCGCGCCAGGCCGACCTGATGGTCGTCTCCGGCACCGTCACCGACAAGATGGCGCCCGCGATCAAGCGGCTCTACGAGCAGATGCCCGAGCCCAAGTACGTCATCTCCTTCGGCGCCTGCTCCAACTGCGGCGGCCCGTACTGGGACTCGTACGCGGTCACCAAGGGCGTCGACCAGATCATCCCGGTGGACGTCTACGTCCCCGGCTGCCCGCCCCGCCCGGAGGCGCTGCTCCAGGGCATCCTCAAGCTCCAGGAGAAGATCGCCCGCGAGTCGCTCGGCGAGCGCTACGGGCGCTCCGCCCGGCCGTCCGCCGCGGCGCTGCGCAGCGGTCTGGTGACCCCGCCGGCCGCCCCCGGGCCGGCCGCGCCCACCGCCGCGGGGGAGGACCCCCGATGACCGAGCAGCCCGAGCAGCCCGAACAGCCCGAACAGTCAGCAGTCCCGTCCGAGGAGCCGGCCGGGGAGGGCGCTGCGGTCGTCGAGGCGCCCGTCGGCTGGCTGCCGCGTCCGACCGGCGAGATCTTCGGCCCCGGCGCCACCGCGGAGCTGGCGTACGACCTGCTGACCGTCGACGTCCCGGCAGCCGCCTGGCTCACCGCGCTGACCGTCGCCCGCGACGACCTCGGCTGCACCTACTTCGACTGGTTGAGCGCCGTCGACGAGCCCGGCACCGGCTTCCGGATCTGCGCCCACCTCGTCGACGTGGCCCGCCGCGGCACCGTCCGCAGGCTGGTCGTGCGGACCACCGTGCCGCACGACGCGCCCGCGCTGCCCACCGCCGTGGGCGTGTTCGCGGGTGCCGGTTGGCACGAGCGGGAGACCCACGAGATGTTCGGCGTGGACTTCACCGGCCACCCGCACCTGGTGCCGCTGCTGCTGCCGGACGCCTTCGAAGGCCATCCGCTGCGCAAGGACTTCGTGCTGGCGGCCCGGGTCGCGAAGGCGTGGCCCGGCGCCAAGGAGCCGGGGGAGTCCGAGCACGGCGGGCCCAAGCGGCGGCAGATGCTGCCCCCGGGGGTGCCCGACCCCAACGAATGGGGCCCGCTCAAGGGGCAGTTGCCGCCCGCCCCGGCGCGGCCGGCCCGCGGCGCACGGGCGGCGGGTGCCGCCGGCGAGCGCCCGGCCCGGCGGACCCGCACCGCGGGCAGCGGATCGGCGAGCCAGCAGGCCCCGGCCACCGAGACGCCGGCCGGCACCCCGGTCGAGCGCCCCGCCCGGGCCGCCCGCCCGGACCGGCCCGCCCGGCGCGCCCGCTCGGCGAGCGACGGTTCGGCCAGCCAGCAGGCCGCCGCCGAGCCCCCCGCGCCCGAGACCACCGCACCCGGGGACGCGTCCGAGGCCGCGGCGCCCAAGACAGCTGCGCCCAAGACCGCAGCGCACGAGACCGCAGCGCCCAAGGACACGGCCCCCAAGGACACCGCGCCCGGGGGCACCCCTGACGCCGGGACCTCGTCCGCCGCAGCCGCCCCGCGCTCCTCCGACGCGCCCTGGCACCACGCCCGCCCGGCCTTCGACGCACCCGACGCCGCGCCCGGGCCGGAACCGGCCGGGGAACCGCAGCCGGAGCCCGAGCGCGCGCCGGAGCCGGAAGCGCCCCGGAAGCCGGCCCCGGCACCGGAGCCCGCCCCCCAGCAGTCCGACGAACGACCCGAAGGAGGCGACACCCCGTGAGCGACACCCTCGCCCTGGTGCTGCGCCTGCTCGCCGTCTTCGTCGTCTTCCTGGTGTTCCCGCTGGTCATCGGCCAGACCGAGCACAAGGTGATGGCCCACATGCAGGGCCGGCTCGGCCCCATGTACGCGGGTGGCTTCCACGGCTGGGCGCAGCTGGTCGCCGACGGCGTGAAGTTCGCGCAGAAGGAGGACGTGGTCCCGAACGGCGCCGACCGGCGGATCTTCCAGCTCGCGCCCGCGGTCGCGCTGCTGCCGTACCTCCTGGTCATGGTCGCCATCCCGGTCGGACCGCACAACGCCGTCGGGCAGGCCCTCGACGCCGGCGTCTTCTTCGTGCTCGCGGTGATGGGCGTCGGCGTGCTCGGCTCCCTGATGGCGGGCTGGGCCTCGGCCAACAAGTTCTCCCTGCTCGGCGGTCTGCGGACGGCCGCGCAACTGCTCGCCTACGAACTGCCGATGCTGCTGGCCGCCGCGTCCGTCGCGATGGCCGCCGGCACCCTGTCGCTGCCCGGCATCCTCGACGCCTTCCACTGGTGGTGGGTGCCGTGGCAGCTCATCGGCGGCGTGGTGTTCTTCACCGCCGGGCTCGCCGAGCTCCAACGGCCGCCGTTCGACATGCCGGTCGCCGACTCGGAGATCATCTTCGGCGCGTACACCGAGTACACCGGACTGCGCTTCGCGCTCTTCCTGCTCGCCGAGTACGCCGGCATTGTCGTGCTCAGCGCCCTGACCGCGGTTCTCTTCCTGGGCGGCTGGCACGGCCCGTTCGGCGCCGACGGCCTGGGCTGGTTGTGGACGCTGGTGAAGACCGTGGCGCTCTGCTTCGTCGTCATCTGGCTGCGGGTCACCTACCCGCGGCTGCGCGAGGACCAGTTGCAGAAGCTCGCCTGGACGGTCCTGATTCCGCTCGCGCTCGCCCAGATCGCCCTCACCGGCGTCATCAAGGTGGTGATCTCCTAAATGTCCCTCCCGTCGCCCGACCACCACCCCTCAACGGCGCCTTCCAAGCGGCCCCGCTCGTTTCCCGGTTCCGGTCTGGCCAAGGGCCTGGCCGTCACGCTCCGCACCATGACGCGGAAGTCCGTCACCGCGCAGTACCCGGACGCCCAACCCGACCTGCCGCCGCGCACCCGCGGCGTCATCGGGCTGTTCGAGGAGAACTGCACGGTCTGCATGCTGTGCGCCCGCGAGTGCCCCGACTGGTGCATCTACATCGACTCCCACAAGGAGACGGTGCCGCCGGCCGCCCCCGGGGGCCGCGAGCGCAGCCGCAACGTGCTGGACCGCTTCGCCATCGACTTCGCGCTGTGCATGTACTGCGGGATCTGCATCGAGGTCTGCCCGTTCGACGCGCTCTTCTGGTCGCCGGAGTTCGAGTACGCCGAGACCGACATCCGCGAACTGACCCACGAACGCGACAAACTGCGCGAGTGGATGTGGACGGTGCCCGAACCGCCCGCGCTGGACCCGGCGGCCGAAGAGCCCAAGGAGATCGCCGCCGCCCAGAAGGCCGCGGACAAGCTCGCCGCCCAACAGGCCGCCGCGGCCGCCGCGCCGCCGCCCGCCGACAACGCCACCGACACCACCGACACCACCGGGGAGGAAACGTGACGCTTGCCGCCGCAAGCCACGGCTTCCTGTCGCCCACCGGCGTCGAGATCGCCTTCGTCCTCGTCGGCATCGCCACGCTCGGCGCGGCGCTGCAGACCGTCACCTCCCGGCAACTGGTGCACGCGGCCCTGTGGCTGGTGGTCGCCCTCGGCGGGGTCGCCGTGGAGTACCTCCTGCTCACCGCCGAGTTCATCGCCTGGGTGCAGGTGCTGATCTACGTCGGATCGGTGGTCGTGCTGCTGCTCTTCGGGCTGATGCTCACCAAGGCGCCCATCGGCCCGTCCCCGGACGCCGATTCGGGCAACCGCTGGGCCGCGCTCACGGTGGCCGGGGCCTCGGCCGCGGCCCTGGTCTGGGTCGTCGTCGACGCCTTCCGCGCCACCTGGATCGACCTCGACGGGACCGTGCAGGGCTCCGCCGAGGTCTCCGGGCGCAGCCTGTTCCGCTTCTGGGTGCTGCCCTTCGAAGCGCTCTCCGTCCTGCTGCTCGCCGCGCTGGTCGGCGCGATCGTGCTGTCCCGCCGCGGCGGCGACGCCAAGGGCGCCGCCGAGACCTCGGCCCCCGCCGCGGGGGAGGAACGGCACTGATGCACCTGGCGTACCCGGCGGTCCTCGCCGTCCTGCTCTTCTGCACCGGCCTGTACGGCGTGCTCGCGCGCCGCAACGCGATCCTGGTGCTGATGTCCGTCGAGCTGATGCTCAACGCCGTCAACCTCAACCTCGTCGCCTTCGACGTCTGGCTGCGCGACGCCCTGCACGGCGGCCAGGCGCTCACCCTCTTCACCATCGCCGTCGCCGCCGCCGAGATCGGCATCGGGCTGGCGATCGTGCTGCTCGTCTACCGCAACCGCGGCAGTTCCGACATCGACCGGCTCCGCGACCTCGCCGAGCGGCCGGCCGGGCCGGACGGCGCCGCCGGGTCGCGCGAGGCGCAGCCGGACACCGGGGCGGAGGCCACCGCGTGACGCTCACGACCACCGCCGTACTCGTTCCCCTCCTGCCGTTCCTCGGGGCCGTCGCCGGCCTCCTCACGGGGCGCCGCTCGCCCGGCTTCGTCCGACCGCTGGCGGTGCTGCCGACGCTCGCCGCCGCGGTGCTGACCGTGGCCGTCGCCGTCGGCCAGGGCGGCGGTCCCGCCACCGACGTCGCCACCCGGCTCACCCCGACCGGCTCGCTCCCCATCGACCTGGCGCTGCACGTCGACGGCTTCGCCGCACTGATCGCCGTCCTCGTCGGGGTGGTCGCGACCTGCGTGCAGGTCTACTCCACGGCGTACCTGCGCGACGATCCGCGCTACCCCTCCTACGCCGCGCTGGTCTCGCTCTTCACCTCCGCGATGCTGCTGGTCGTCTACACCGGCGACCTGATGGTGCTGCTGGTCGGCTGGGAGGTCATGGGCATCTGCTCGTACTTCCTGGTCGGCCACTACTGGGAGACCGAGGCCGCCCGCGCCGCCTCGCTCAAGGCGTTCCTCGTCACCAAGCTCGGCGACGTGCCGTTCCTCTTCGGCATCTTCGCGCTGGCCGCCGACACCGGGACCTTCCGGATCACCGGCATCCTCGGCCACGTCGCCCGCGACGGCCTGCACCACCCGACGCTGATCGCGCTGCTGCTGCTGGCCGGCGTCGCGGGCAAGTCGGCGCAGTTCCCGCTGCACACCTGGCTCCCGGACGCGATGGCCGGCCCGACGCCGGTCTCCGCGCTCATCCACGCCGCGACGATGGTCGCCGCCGGCGTCTACGTCGTCGCCCGGCTCCTGCCGGTCTTCGCCGCCTCCGCCGCGGCGCTGGTCGTGCTCGCCGTGCTGGCCGCGGTGACCATGGTCGGCTCCGCGCTGGCCGCGCTCGCCCAGGACGACATCAAACGCGTGCTGGCCTATTCGACCGTCGGGCAACTCGGCTACATGACCGGGGCGCTGGCCGTCGGCGACCGCGGCGCCGCCGTCTTCCACCTGCTGTCGCACGGCGCGTTCAAGGCCCTGCTCTTCCTCGGCGCGGGCGTGGTCATCCACGCCGCGGGCACCAACTCGCTCGCCGCGATGTCCCGGATGGGCGGGCTGGCCCGCCGGATCCCGGACGCCGCCTGGACGCTGGCCGTCGCCCTGCTCGCGCTGGCCGCCATCCCGCCGTTCGCCGGCTTCTTCTCCAAGGAGGCCGTGCTCGGGGCCGCCGAGCACGCCGCCACCGGCCACGCGGCCGGCATCCCCGGCGCCGCCGGCTGGACCGTGCTGGTCTCCGGCCTGGTCACCGCCCTCCTCACCGCCGCCTACGCCACCCGGCTGTGGCTGCTGGTCTTCCGCGGCAGCGGCCCGGAGGTCCCCGACCACGGCCGCCAGCCGCTGCCCATGACCGCCATGCTGTGGGTGCTCTTCGTGCCCACCGTCGGCTTCGGGCTGACCGCCCCCTTCCTGCCCGCCTGGTTCGACGGGCGCCCGCTCGTCCCGACCGCCACCACCTCCGTGCTGGGCACCGGCGTCGCCCTCGTCGGCGGCCTGATCACCTACGCCGCCTGGCGCCACACCAGCGCCCTCGCCGCCCGCGCCCCGCTCGGCGCGGTCGCCGTGGCGGAGGACGCCACCCCCGCCCTCGCCGAGGAACTGGCCATCGTCACCCACCCCCCGGCCTACGGCGATGCCGCCGGCGCCCCGGACCCGGCCGACCCCGGCCGACTTCTCCTCGGCCCGCTGCACCGCCACGCCGCCGCCGGCTTCCACCTCGACGCCGTCTACTCCGCGCTGTTCGTCCGGCCGGTCCGCGCCGCAGCGGAACTGGTCCGCTTCCTGGACCGCGCCGTCGTCGACACCTACGTCAGCGGCGCGGGCGCCGCCCCCCGCTGGCTGGGCGCCGCCGTCCGCCGGGCCCAGACCGGGAACGTGCAGACCTACCTCGGCGCGCTGCTGGCCGGCGCGCTGGTCCTGGGCATCGCCGCCGTCCTCGTCGCCACGGGCACGGGAGCCTGACCGTGCCGCCATCCCCCGGGGTCCGCCCCCCGCACCCCCAGCCGACAGTCCCCGTGGCCGGCCCCGCCGGAGCCGAAACCCTGAGGAGGGCCTGACCCGTGAACCACACCGCCCTGCAGATCCTCCTCGCGGGCTCCGTCGTCCTCCCCCTCGTCGGCGCGCTCGCCGCGCTGCTGCCGGCCCCGCCCGGCCTGAAGGGGAAGAACCCGGACCAGGCCGTGCTGCGTCACGGCGTGACCGTCACCGGCGTGGTGTTCGCCGCGACGCTCGCACTGGCCGCCGGCTTCGACCACGGCCACCCGGCGCGCATGCAGGCCACCACCGACGTCAGCTGGATCCCGGCGCTCGGCATCCGCATCCACCTCGGCGTCGACGGCATCTCGCTGCCCCTGGTCGTCCTGACCGCGCTGCTGACCTTCCTCTGCGCCGTCTACAGCTACTTCAAGATGCCGACGGGCCCGTCCCCGAAGGCATTCGTGGCGCTGCTCCTCGTCCTGGAATCCGGCACCCTGGCGACCTTCGCCGTGCTGGACCTGATGCTCTTCTTCCTCGCCTTCGAGATGGTCCTCATCCCGATGTACTTCCTCATCGCCCGCTGGGGCGGCGCCGGACGGCAGGCGGCGGCCTGGAAGTTCATCCTCTACACGCTGCTCGGCTCCGTCGTCATGCTGCTCGGCCTCCTCCTCATCGGGCTCAAGTCCGGCACCTTCGACATGGTCGCACTGGCCACTGACAACGGGCCGAAGGCCCAGCTCAGCCACACCGTCCAGCTCGTCGCGGTGCTCGCCGTCGGCATCGGACTGGCCGTCAAGTCGCCGATGTGGCCGCTGCACAGCTGGCTGCCGGACGCGCACACCGCCGCTCCCACCGTCGGCTCGGTGCTGCTGGCCGGCGTCCTGCTGAAGATGGGCACCTACGGCTTCGTGCGGATCGCGCTGCCGATCACGCCCGACGGCCTGCACACCGTCGCGCCGTACCTCGCCGCGCTGGCCGCCGTCGGCATCGTCTACGGCTCGCTGGCCTGCCTCGCGCTGGTCCGCACCGGCGCCAAGGGAGACCTCAAGCGGCTGATCGCCTACAGCTCCGTCGGCCACATGGGCTTCGTCCTGCTCGGCATCGCCAGCATGACCCCCACCGGCATCAACGGCGCGCTGTTCGCCAACATCGCGCACGGCCTGATCACCGGCCTGCTCTTCTTCCTCGTCGGCGGCCTCAAGGACCGCCTGGGCAGCACCGACCTGGACACCCTGGCGGGCACCACCGGCGCCGCCCTCTACGGCCGCGCGCCGCGCTTCGGCGGCCTGCTCGCCTTCGGTGCCGTGGCCTCCCTGGGCCTGCCCGGACTGGCCGGCTTCTGGGGCGAGATGCTGGCGATGTTCGGCGCGTTCCACCCGGCCGCCGGCCTCAGCCGCCCCGCGTTCCTGACGTTCATGGCACTGGCCGGCCTCGGCACCCTGCTGACCGCCGCCTACCTGCTGCTGGTCGTCCGCCGGATCTGCATGGGCGGCACCCTCAAGGCCCCGACCTCCCCGACGGACGCCGGCGGGCCGGCCACCGCCCCCGCCCTCCCCGACCTCGCGGGCTACGAATACGCGGCCTGGAGCCCCCTGGTCGTCCTCACCGTCCTCGCCGGACTGTGGCCCGCGGCCCTCCTCGGCCTCACGAACCCGGCCGTCCAGCAGCTCCTTGGAGGCGGTAAGTGATGAGTCAGGTCACCTCGTTGGTCCAGTCCGTCGACTGGGTCGCCATCGCCCCGCCCGCCCTCACCGCGGCCGTCGCCCTGGTGGTGCTGGTCGCCGACCTCTTCCTCCCGGCCGCCCGCAAGCCCCTGTTGGGCTGGCTGGCCACCGCCGGCCTGGCCGCCTCCGCGCTCCTGCTGCTGCCCCTCGTGGACGGCCACCGCCGCACCTTCTGCCTGACCGGCACCCCCGAGGCGTGCAGCTACGTCGCCGACCGCTTCACGCTGATCGTCCAGTTCCTGGTGCTGGCCGGGGCCCTCCTGACGGCCCTGCTGTCCATCGACGCCGTCAAGGACCACGACCTGCCCGCGGGCGAGTACTGGTTCCTGCTGCTGTCCTCCGCGGCCGGCGCCGCCCTGTTGCCCGCCTCCCGGGACCTGGCCACCCTGGTCATCGCCCTGGAGGTCGCCTCGCTGCCGGCCTTCGCCCTGGTCGGGCTGCGCCGCGGCGACCGGCTCTCCTCCGAGGCGGCGCTGAAGTTCTTCCTCTCCTCGGTCGCCGCCACCGCCGTGATGCTGCTCGGCGTGAGCTTCGTCTACGCGGCCACCGGGAGCCTGCACCTCTCCCGGGTGGCGCACGCCCTGGCCGCCCTCCCGGACCCCCGCCTGGCCACCCTGGCCAGCGCCGGCGTCGCGCTCACCCTCGTCGGCTTCGCCTTCAAGACCGCCGCCGCCCCCTTCCACTTCTGGGTGCCGGACACCTACGTCGGCGCGCCGCTGCCGATCGCCGCGTACCTCTCCGTGGTCGGCAAGGCCGTCGGCTTCTCCGGCCTGATCCTGGTCACCGTCCAGGGCTTCCCCGCGTACGCGGACGTCTGGGGCCCGGCGCTGGCCGTGCTCGCCGCGCTCACCATGACCGTCGGCAACGTCGCCGCGCTCCGCCAGGACCCGGCCCGCACCCGCAGCGCGATCCGCCTGCTCGCCTGGTCCTCCGTCGGCCAGGCCGGCTACCTGCTGGTCCCGATCGCCGCCGCCGGCTACGCCCACGACCCCGCGCACGCCGTCGGCGCCACCGTCGCCTACGCCTTGATGTACGCCGCGGTGAACCTCGGGGCCTTCGCCGTCGCCGCCCTGGTCGCCCGCACCAGCCCCGCCAACCGCCTGGTCGACTATCGGGGCCTGTACCACCGCCGCCCCCTGGTGGCGCTCGCCCTCGGCTTCTTCCTGCTGTGCCTGGCGGGCCTGCCGCCGGGCATCATCGGCCTGTTCGCCAAGGTGACGGTCTTCTCGGCCGCGGTCGACGCCGGACTGGGCTGGCTCGCCGTCGTCATGGCCGTGAACGTGGTCATCGCGCTCTACTACTACCTCCAGTGGACCGCGCTGCTCTTCCGCCCGGCCCAGGCACCGGCCGAAGAGCCCGCAGGCCCGTCCCGCGCCCCGATCCCGGCGGCCCTGACCACCGCCCTGGCCCTGGCCGCCGTGCTGGGCGTCGCCCTCTCCGGCGCCCCCCAGCTCGTCCTCCGCTTCGCCGCCGGCGCCCTCCTCTAGGACCGCCGCGCCCCACGACCCCCGGCCCCCTGGCCGTGGGGTCGCACGGGTGCCCGCCCCTACCCCGCATGCCGCACCCCACCCGGCCGCCACCAGGCACGGCCCGGGGAACCACCCCCGCTCATCTCGCGTTGACCAGTGAGTAAGGGTCCACTGGAGAGTGGAGAAACGAAGCAAAGGGTTCCCCTGCCGCACCACTTGGAGGGCGTACCGTGCACCGCCGGCACAACGGGCTCAGGACCGCCGTACTCCTCGGGGGACTGTCCGCACTCATCATCGTCATCGGCAGCTTCTTCGGCCGTACGGGACTGGTCCTCGCGGTCCTGGTAGCCGTGGGCACCAACGCCTACGCGTACTGGAACAGCGACAAACTCGCCCTGCGCGCGATGCGGGCCCGCCCGGTCAGCGAGTTCGAGGCGCCCCAGCTCTACCGCATGGTCAGGGAGCTCTCGACCGCGGCCCGCCAGCCCATGCCGCGGCTGTACATCTCCCCGACCCAGGCGCCCAACGCCTTCGCCACCGGCCGCAACCCCCGCAACGCCGCGGTCTGCTGCACCGACGGCATCCTCCAGATCCTCGACGAGCGCGAGCTGCGCGGCGTCATCGGCCACGAGCTCAGCCACGTCTACAACCGCGACATCCTCATCTCCTCCGTCGCGGGCGCACTGGCCTCGGTCGTGATGTTCCTGGTCAACTTCGCCTGGCTGATCCCGGTCGGCCGCTCCGACGACGACGAGGGCCCCGGCCTCCTCGGCACGCTCCTGATCATGCTCCTCGGCCCGATCGCCGCCTCACTGATCCAGCTCGCCGTCAGCCGCTCCCGCGAGTACCAGGCCGACGCCTCCGGTGCCCAACTCACCGGCGATCCGCTCGCCCTGGCCTCCGCCCTGCGCAAACTGGAACGGGGCACCCAGCAGCTCCCGCTGCCGCCCGAGCCCCGCCTGGAGACCGCCAGCCACATGATGATCGCCAACCCGTTCCGCCCCGGCGAGGGCCTCTCCCGGCTCTTCTCCACCCACCCGCCGATGCCCGAACGCATCGCCCGACTGGAGCGCATGGCCGGCCACCACCGCCCCTGAAACCGACCGGTCACCCGAAGGACGCAACGTTTCCCGGCACCGGCCGCGTCTAGGACGGCGGAACCACTGCCCGTCCCGCCCTTGGAAGGCTGCCGATCATGAAGTTCATCCTCAACATCCTCTGGCTGGTCCTCTGCGGCTTCTGGATGGCGCTCGGCTACGTACTCGCGGGCGTGATCTGCTGCATCCTGATCGTCACGATCCCCTTCGGGATCGCCAGCTTCCGCATCGCCGGCTACGCCCTGTGGCCGTTCGGCCGGACGACCGTGGAGCGCCGCGACGCCGGCGCCGGCTCGGTGCTCGGCAACATCGTCTGGATCGTCTTCGCCGGCTGGTGGCTGGCGCTCGGCCACGTCATCACCGGCCTCGCCCTGTGCGTGACGATCATCGGGATCCCGTTCGGCATCGCCAACTTCAAGATGATCCCGATCTCCCTGGTCCCCCTGGGCCGCGAGATCGTCCCCACCGACCAGCCGTTCGCCACCCGATGAACGCCGCTGGGGCGGCGCGCTCCCGTGCCGCGCCGCCCCAGCGACTCACCGCGTGCCGCTGCACGCCCCGTTCGGGGCCGCTCAGCGGTGGTTGACTCAGCGGTAGTTCACGAACTGGATCGCGAAGTCCAGGTCCTTGCCGCGCAGCAGCTGCTGAACGGTCTGCAGGTCGTCCCGGCTCTTGGAGCTGACCCGCAGCTCGTCGCCCTGCACCTGCGCCTTGACGCCCTTCGGGCCCTCATCGCGGATGATCTTGGCGACCTTCTTCGCGTTCTCCTGCGAGATCCCCTCCTGCGTCGAGGCGGAGATCCGGTACTCCTTGCCCGACGCCTGCGGGTCGCCGGTCTCCAGCGCCTTGAGCGAGATCCCGCGCTTGACCAGCTTGGACTGGAAGATGTCCAGGACGGCCTTCACCCGCTCCTCGGCGTTGGCCCGCATCTCGATCTTCTCGCCCGACCACTGGATCGACGCGTCCACGCCCTTGAAGTCGTAACGCTGCGAGATCTCCTTGGCGGCCTGGTTGAGCGCGTTGTCGACCTCCTGCCGCTCGACCTTCGAGACGATGTCGAAACTGGAGTCGGCCATGGTGGGTTGGCTCCTCGTACGTAGATCCATCAGGGATGCGGCCCTTCCCGGACCGCCTGCCAAGCCTAGCCACCCGACCAAGATCCAGCGCCCCGGAAGCGAGTGGCAAAGCACCCCCTGTCATCGGGTATGGTTTACGTCGTTGCCACGGAGCACCGCCCCACAGCGGAACTCCGGACGACACAACCCGGCGGTGTGCCCGAGCGGCCAAAGGGAGCAGACTGTAAATCTGCCGGCTTCGCCTTCCCAGGTTCGAATCCTGGCGCCGCCACAGCCAAGAAAGAGCCCCCGGATCGTAGAAATGCGATCCGGGGGCTCTTTCGTGCTGCCGCCTTTCGTGTGGTGTCGCGCTCCGGTTCCGCGCCGGGTGAATTTCCGCGGCGCGGCCCTTCGGCGCGCCGCGCCCGCCTCCCCGCCGACACGGGCGCCAGCGGCCGCACAGGCGCCCGACGCCCACCTGGCACCCGGGCGGAGTCGTTGGGGGCGTCACGGGGCGGCAGACGCGCCCTCAGGGCCTTCCGGGGCGCGTTCCGCCGCCGACGCCCCTCAGTGCGACGCCACGTTCCGCACCGCGTCCACCACCGGCACGTCCCCGCCGATCAGCTCCAACGTCCGTCCGGCCGTCCCGGGCTCGTCCAAGAGCGCCGCCAGCACGGCCGCCACGTCGTCCCGCGACACCGCCCCGCGCCCGGTCGCGTCGGCCAACGTCACCTGACCGGTACCGGGGTCGTCGGTGAGCCGACCGGGCCGCAGGATCGTCCAGTCCAGCCCGGCGCGGGCCCGAACGTCGGCATCCGCGGCGCCCTTCGCCCGCAGGTAGGCCGCAAAGACCGGATCGGTGCCCTCCGGCGGCTCCCGGTCCGCACCCATCGACGACACGACCACGAACCGCCGCACCCCCGCCGCCTCGGCCGCGTCCGCGAACAGCGTCGCCGCGCCGCGGTCCACGCTGTCCTTGCGCGCGGCGCCGCTGCCCGGCCCGGCCCCCGCGGCGAAGACGGCCGCGTCCGCACCCTCCAGGTGCCGGGCGACGTCGCCCACCGAGGCCGACTCCAGGTCGCACACCACCGGTTCGGCACCCGCGGCCAGCAGATCGCCGGCCTGTTCCGGCCGCCGGACGATCCCGGCGACCTCGTCCCCGCGCGCGTGCAGCAAACGCTCCAGCCGCAGCGCGATCTGACCATGTCCACCTGCGATGACAATGCGCATGCTGCCGACCGTACGCCGAACCGCCCCGGCACACCGCAGGACCGGCCGGTGCGGCGCTCAGCGCTGTGACTGGCGGGGCAACTCCAGTGCCACGTCCACCGAATCGCAGTACTCGCGCACCGCACTGGTGCGCGCCACCACGCGGCCCCGGTGCACCACGATCCGGCTGTACGCCAACGACAGCACCCCGGCGATCCGTTCTCCGCGCACCGCCAACAACTCCGCCGGGAAGCCCGCCTCGACCCGCACCTCCGGCAGCCCCAGCGTCGCCCGCGCCGCCGAACTCACCGTCTCGTAGGCCGCCTCCGGTGTCGCCTCGCCCAAGGAGGCCAGCAGGTACGCGGCCTCCAACGGGTCGCCGCGCCCCACCGGGTTCGCCGCGTCCCGCAGCGCCCCGCTGCCCGCCGCCACCCGCACCCCGGCCGCCCGCAGCAGGCGCACCGGCGCCGGCCGCGACACCCGGTTGCCGTTCCGTTCCAGGCCCGTGCAGTCGCCCTGCGGCAGGCAGACGACGGTGACGTCGGCGGCCGCCAACTGCTCCGCGATCCGCGCCGCCACGCTCCGCGGCATCCGCGCCATCCCGGCGCACGGCCCGATCGCCACGCCCGGCCGCAGCCCGCCGCACATCGCCGCGAACCGGGCCAGCCGCGCGGGGTCGTCGCCGTCGGTGTGCAGGTCCACCGGGCAGCCGTGCTCGTCGGCCACCTCCAGGACGGTCTCCACGTAGCCGGTCGGATCGGGGTCCAGGTCCGGGCAGCCGCCGATGACCGTGGCGCCCATCTTGACCGCGTCCCGCAGCATCGCCAGCCCGTTCGCGCCGGCCACCCCGGTCAGCACCCGCGGCACCGCCACCGCGGCCAGGTCCGCCAGCCCGCGCAGCGCCCGCCGGGCCCGGAGCACCGCCGCCAGGGCCTGGAGCCCCTGGACGCCGCCGATCCGCACGTGGCTCCGTGACGCGGTCGACCCGTGCCCCAGTTGGAGCAGCGCCGCCTCGGTGGTGCGGCGCTGGATGTCCTCGGCGGAGTCGGAGGCGGGCCCGTCGGCGTCCGCCGTCAGGGCGGTGTCGCAGTGCGCGTGCGGCTCCGCGGGGGCCGGGAGGAGCAGGTAGCCGGCGAGGTCCACCCGGGCGCCCTGCGGGGCGAGGCTGCCGGCCGTGCCGACCGCCTCGATGCGCCCGCCGCCGAGCCGGACGTCCACGGTGCGGCCGTCGGCGAGCCGGGCGCCGCACAGGACCAGTGCGCCGGAATCCGGCCGGGCGTACCGGCCGGCACCCCCGGGCTTCCCCGGCTGCGGCGAACTGCTGTCGGACATCGCGCTCCTCGAAGCCCCGGCGTGCAAGATCACGCGGCGTGGAACCGAGCCTAGGGCGCGGCCCGGAGCGCATCGCGCAGGCGCGAAATAGTCGTACCGGTGTGGTGCGGGGGGTTCTTGGGACGCGACGCGGATACGGATTTCACGTTTGGCGGCGGGCCGTGTAATGTCTTCATCGCTCGCCCCAATAGCTCAGTCGGCAGAGCGTCTCCATGGTAAGGAGAAGGTCTACGGTTCGATTCCGTATTGGGGCTCTGGTGTGTGAGGATCCCGTCTTCGGACGGGGGAATCTCGCACCGCAGCGGTGTAGCTCAGTCGGTAGAGCAAGCGGCTCATAATCGCTGTGTCACCGGTTCAAGTCCGGTCACCGCTACTTACAGTAGCCGATTGTGGGGTCGGTCCTCCGGTCGGCTACTCTTGTATGCATTCGTATCGACTATCCGTCCGTCAAGGAGCACTCACGTGGCTGCCACCGACGTCCGCCCGAAGATCACGCTGGCCTGCGTGGAGTGCAAGGAGCGGAACTACATCACCAAGAAGAACCGGCGCAACGACCCGGACCGCATGGAGATGAAGAAGCACTGCCCGCGTTGCAACGCGCACACCGCGCACCGCGAGACGCGATAACTCAGGCTCGTCTGTGAGGCCGTCCCCATTTCCTGGGGGCGGCCTCGCGGCATTAGCACCATCAGTACAGGGAGGTTGCGAGCCCATGGCGCTCGACCAGTCATTCGTCGGACGCACGTACCCGCCCACCGACCCGTACGAGGTCGGCCGGGAAAAGATCCGCGAATTCGCGGAGGCGATCGGTGACACCAACCCCGCTTACATCGACACCGAAGCCGCCAAGGCGCTCGGTCACTCCGATGTGATCGCCCCGCCGACTTTTGTGTTTGCCATCACGTTCAAGGCCGCCGGGCAGGTCGTCGCCGACCCGCAACTCGGTCTGGACTACAGCCGAGTGGTGCACGGCGACCAGAAGTTCGCCTACCGGCGGCCGGTGCGCGCCGGTGACCGGCTGACCGTGACCTCCACCATCGAGTCGATCCGCTCCATGGCCGGCAACGAGGTCATCGACATCCGCGGCGAGGTGCACGACGAGGCCGGCGAGCACGTCGTGACCGCCATCACCAAGCTCGTCGCCCGGCGCGCCGAGGAGGCCTGACATGACCGCGAAGATCGCCTACGACGACGTCGAGGTCGGCACCGAGCTCCCCGCGCAGGACTTCCCGGTGACCCGCGCCACGCTCGTCCAGTACGCCGGCGCCTCCGGGGATTTCAACCCGATCCACTGGAACGAGAAGTTCGCCAAGGAGGTCGGGCTGCCGGACGTCATCGCGCACGGCATGTTCACCATGGCCGTGGCGGTCCGGGTGGTCACCGACTGGGTCGGCGACCCGGGTGCGGTCGCCGAGTACGGCGTGCGCTTCACCAAGCCCGTCGTCGTGCCCAACGACGAGGACGGCGCGCTGATCGAGGTCAGCGCCACGGTCGCGGCCAAGCTCGACGACGACGAGCGGACCGTCCGGGTGGACCTCACCGCCAAGAGCGCCGACCAGAAGGTGCTGGGCATGTCCCGCGCCGTGGTCCGGCTCGCCTGACGCAGCCGCGCGGGGCGGCCGGCCGGCACCGCCGGGCCGCCCCCGTACCCTTGGCCGGGTGCAGGAACGCCACGTAGAGAACAACGCCCCCCTCGCCCCGCTGACCACCTTCCGGCTCGGCGGCCCCGCGACCCGGCTCGTCACGGCCACCACCGACGACGAGGTGGTCGCGGCCGTCCGCGCGGCGGACGACGCCGGCACCCCGCTGCTGGTCATCGGCGGCGGCAGCAACCTCGTCATCGGCGACAAGGGCTTCGAAGGCACCGCCCTGCGCATCGCCACCCGCGGCTTCGCCCTCGACGGCACCGCGCTGGAGCTCGCCGCGGGCGAGAACTGGTCGGACGCCGTGGGCCGCACCGTCGAGGCCGGGCTGGCCGGCGTCGAGTGCCTGGCCGGCATCCCCGGCTCGGCCGGCGCCACCCCGATCCAGAACGTCGGCGCCTACGGGCAGGACGTCTCCGAGACCCTCACCGAAGTCGTCGCCTACGACCGCCACAGCGGTGAGACCGTCACCCTCTCCCGCGCGCAGTGCGGCTTCTCGTACCGCCACAGCCGCTTCAAGCAGCACCCCGAGCGGTTCGTCGTGCTGCGCGTGCGGTTCGCCCTGGAGGACGCGGACGGGCTCTCCGCGCCCCTGAGGTACGACCAGACGGCCCGTGCCCTCGGCGTCGGCACCGGGGACCGGGTGCCGCTCGCCGTCGCCCGCAAGACCGTCCTGGCGCTGCGGGCCAGCAAGGGCATGGTGCTGGACCCCGACGACCACGACACCTGGTCGGCCGGCTCCTTCTTCACCAACCCCGTCCTCACCGAGGACGAGCACGACGACCTCGTCCGGCGGGTCCACGACCGGCTCGGCCCGGACGCCGCGCCGCCGGCCTTCCCGGACGGCGACGGCCGGGTGAAGACCTCCGCGGCCTGGCTCATCGACCGGGCCGGCTTCACCAAGGGCTACGGCAGCGGCCCGGCCCGGATCTCCACCAAGCACACCCTGGCCCTCACCAACCGCGGCCGGGCCACCACCGAGGACCTGCTCGCGTTGGCCCGCGAGGTCCGCGACGGCGTGCACGACGCCTTCGGGGTGACCCTCGTCAACGAGCCGGTGACGGTCGGCGTCAGCCTGTAGGCGCCCCTGGCCGACCGCCCGGGCCGCTACGGCACCGGGGCGGCCAGCCAGGCGTCGACGTCCGCCAGCACCGCCCGCCGCACCTCCTCGGGCGCGCGGGAGGCCCGCACGGACTGCCGGGCCAGTTCGGCCAACTCGGCGTCGGTGAAGGCGTGCGCGGTGCGCGCGATCTCGTACTGGGCGGCCAGGCGCGCGCCGAACAGCAGCGGGTCGTCGGCGCCCAGCGCCATCGGCACCCCCGCCTCGTAGAACGTCCGCAGCGGCACGTCCTCCTGCTTCCCGTAGACGCCCAGCGCCACATTGGACGCCGGGCACACCTCGCAGGTCACCCCGCGGGACGCCAGCCGGCGCAGCAGCACCGGATCCTCCGCGGCCCGCACCCCGTGCCCGATCCGGGCGGCGTGCAGGTCGTCCAGGCAGTCCCGGACGCTCGCCGGCCCGGACAGCTCGCCGCCGTGCGGCGCGGAGAGCAGGCCGCCGTCCCGGGCGATGGCGAAGGCCCGGTCGAAGTCCCGGGCGAGGCCGCGGCGTTCGTCGTTGGAGAGCCCGAAGCCGACCACCCCGCGGTCGGCGTAGCGCACGGCCAGCCGGGCCAGCGTGCGGGCGTCCAACGGGTGCTTCATCCGGTTCGCCGCCACCAGGACGCGGATGCCCAGCCCGGTGTCGCGGGAGGCCCGGTCCACCGCGTCCAGGATGATCTCCAGGGCCGGGATCAGCCCGCCCAGCCGCGGCGCGTACGAGGTCGGGTCGACCTGGATCTCCAGCCAGCGGGAGCCGTCCCGGACGTCCTCCTGCGCCGCCTCGCGCACCAACCGCTGGATGTCCTCGGGGGAGCGCAGGCAGGACCGTGCGATGTCGTAGAGCCGTTGGAAGCGGAACCAGCCGCGTTCGTCGGTGGCGCTCAGCCGGGGCGGCTTCCCGCTCGTGAGCGCCTCCGGCAGATGGACGCCGTACTTGTCGGCGAGGTCCAGCAGCGTCGCCGGTCGCATCGAGCCGGTGAAGTGCAGGTGCAGGTGGGCCTTCGGCAGTTGACGCAGATCACGAACACGCTCCATCCGCAGATACTGCCGCACCCGCCGCCCGCCGGCATAGGCCCCGCCCCGAACGGAGGGACCACCAAAAAGGCGTGCGGGGCCGGACGACGGTCCGACCCCGCACGCCGAGCGGCTGACCGCGCCGCGCTACGCGGCTACTTCGCCTCCGCCAGCAGCTTCTGGATCCGCGAGACGCCCTCGACCAGGTCCTCGTCGCCCAGGGCGTACGAAAGACGCAGGTAGCCGGGGGTGCCGAAGGCTTCACCCGGGACGACGGCGACCTCCGCCTCCTCCAGGATCAGCTCGGCCAGCTCGACGCTGGACTGCGGGCGCTTGCCGCGGATCTCCTTGCCCAGCAGCCCCTTGACCGACGGGTACGCGTAGAACGCGCCCTCCGGCTCCGGGCAGAGCACGCCGTCGATCTCGTTGAGCATCCGCACGATGGTCTTGCGGCGCCGGTCGAAGGCGACCTTCATCTCCTCGACGGCCGCCAGGTCACCGCTGACCGCCGCGATGGCCGCGACCTGCGCCACGTTGGAGACGTTGGAGGTGGCGTGCGACTGGAGGTTGGTGGCCGCCTTGATGACGTCCTTGGGGCCGATGGCCCAGCCCACCCGCCAGCCGGTCATCGCGTACGTCTTCGCCACGCCGTTGACGACGATGCACTTCTCGCGCAGCTCCGGCACCACGACCGGCAGCGAGGAGAACTCCGCGTCGCCGTAGACGAGGTGCTCGTAGATCTCGTCGGTCAGCACCCACAGGCCGTGCTCGGCGGCCCAGCGGCCGATCGCCTCGACCTGCTCGCGGGGGTAGACCGCACCGGTCGGGTTCGACGGCGAGACGAACAGCAGCACCTTGGTGCGCTCGGTGCGGGCCGCCTCCAACTGCTCGACGGAGACCCGGTATCCGGTGGTCTCGTCGGCGACCACGTCGACCGGCACACCGCCCGCGAGCCGGATCGACTCGGGGTAGGTGGTCCAGTACGGCGCCGGGACGATGACCTCGTCGCCCGGGTCCAGGATGGCCGCGAACGCCTCGTAGATGGCCTGCTTGCCACCGTTGGTGACCAGGACGTTCGCGGCTTCGATCTCGTAGCCGGAGTCGCGCAGCGTCTTCGCCGCGATCGCCGACTTGAGCTCGGGGAGGCCGCCGGCGGGGGTGTAGCGGTGGAACTTCGGGTTGCGGCAGGCCTCGACCGCCGCCTCGACGATGTAGTCGGGCGTGGGGAAGTCGGGCTCGCCGGCGCCGAAGCCGATCACCGGACGCCCGGCGGCCTTGAGGGCCTTGGCCTTGGCGTCGACGGCGAGGGTGGCGGACTCGGAGATCGAACCGACGCGCACGGAAACCCGGCGGTCGGCGGGGGACGATGCAGAGGGAGTGGCAGCGCTCATAGGGGCATCGTTGCAGACCGGGCGCGACCGCGTTGCACGGGTTTGCAGGGCGGTACGGGAGGTTCCTGTTCGACGCCCGGCCCCGAACCACGTACACTCGCTGACCGTTGGCTCCCACCGGGTCGCCGCGGCGCACGATGACACGACATAGTGCAGTCGTCCGCATGCGGTAGGTTGGGGGAACCACAAAGGGTCGTAGCTCAATTGGTAGAGCACTGGTCTCCAAAACCAGCGGTTGGGGGTTCAAGTCCCTCCGGCCCTGCTACACGCACTGTCATCACCGAGTGCGTGCACGCGTACGTACGAAATGCACCGCCGTGCGGCCGGGCCGGGCGCGGCACGGCCACGACCCGGATTCAGGTGAGGACGAGTGACGGACGCCCTGGGCTCCATCGACATGCCTGAGCGCGGTCGTTCCGAAGAGGACGCCGCGGAATCCGAGAAGAAGCCCCGCCGCGGTGGCAAGCGCGGCAAGAAGGGGCCCTTCGCACGGCTCGCGCTCTTCTACCGTCAGGTCATCGCGGAACTGCGTAAGGTCGTCTGGCCGACGCGCAGCCAGCTGTCGTCGTACACCACCGTGGTGATCGTCTTCGTGGCCATCGTCATCGGTCTCGTAACCGTGATTGACTTGGGAATCAACCGAGTCGTCGGGTACGTCTTCGGCTGATCCCGCGGAGGGTGCCTCTGCGGGGCGGCCCTTCGCACGTTCAACCCCTTGAAGCAAGGAAGAAGCAGCCACGTGTCTGACCCGAACCTGAACGACGCCGCCAAGCCCGTCGCGGCTGCAGAGGCCGAGGTTGACGAGGCCGTCTCGGCCGAGGTCGAGGGGGAGGCTGCGGCCATCGCTGACGAGGACGCCGCCGCGGACATCGTCGCGGGCGCGGACGACGTCGACGAGCTGGACGCCGAGGACGCCGACGCCGGCGAGCCCGCCGAGGCGGCCGCCGTGCACGTCGAGGACGAGGAGGCCGACGAGGCTTCCGAGGACGTCGAGGAGCAGGAGCCGGTCGACCCGGTGGCCGCCCTCCGTGACGAGCTGCGCGGGCTCCCCGGCGAGTGGTACGTCATCCACACCTACGCGGGCTACGAGAACCGCGTGAAGACCAACCTCGAACAGCGCGCCGTGTCGCTGAACGTCGAGGACTACATCTTCCAGGCCGAGGTGCCGCAGGAAGAGGTAGTGCAGATCAAGAACGGTGACCGCCGTACCGTCCGCCAGAACAAGCTTCCGGGCTACGTGCTGGTGCGCATGGACCTGACCAACGAGTCCTGGGGCGTCGTCCGCAACACCCCGGGCGTCACCGGCTTCGTCGGCAACGCCTACGACCCGTACCCGCTGACCCTGGACGAGATCGTCAAGATGCTCGCGCCGGAGGCGGAGGAGAAGGCCGCCAAGGAGGCCGCCGCGGCCGAGGGCAAGCCGGCGCCGTCCCGCAAGGTCGAGGTCCAGGTGCTGGACTTCGAGGTGGGCGACTCCGTCACCGTCACCGACGGTCCGTTCGCGACGCTGCAGGCCACGATCAACGAGATCAACGCCGACTCGAAGAAGGTCAAGGGTCTGGTGGAGATCTTCGGCCGCGAGACCCCGGTCGAGCTGAGCTTCGACCAGATCCAGAAGAACTAGGTTCTTCCGGACCTCCAGCCACCGACCAGGTCAGACCGGCGCAGAGCCGGTCTGACCTGCGCGGTTTTTGGCCGCACGACAGTACCCGTTATCGTGGTGCGGTATGCCTCCATCCGGATGACCGGATTGCGGGGCGAACCACCTCTCACTAGGACCCGGAGAGAGCATGCCTCCCAAGAAGAAGAAGGTCACGGGGCTTATCAAGCTCCAGATCCAGGCCGGTGCCGCGAACCCGGCTCCGCCGGTCGGCCCCGCGCTGGGTCAGCACGGCGTCAACATCATGGAGTTCTGCAAGGCCTACAACGCCGCGACCGAGTCGCAGCGTGGCATGGTCGTGCCGGTGGAGATCACGGTCTACGAAGACCGTTCCTTCACCTTCGTCACCAAGACCCCGCCGGCCGCGAAGCTCATCCTGAAGGCCGCGGGCGTGGAGAAGGGCTCCGGCGAGCCGCACAAGACCAAGGTCGCCAAGATCACCGAGGCGCAGGTCCGCGAGATCGCCACGACCAAGATGCCCGACCTGAACGCCAACGACCTGGACGCCGCGTCGAAGATCATCGCCGGCACCGCCCGTTCCATGGGCATCACGGTCGAGGGCTGATCCTCAGCTCGTCACGGCCGTGCGGCGCACGCCGCACGTTGGCTCAGCCCGTGGCAGGACCAGGCGCTGGTCCGTACCACGACTCCACCCCACTGCATCAGGAGCAGAAGTGAAGCGCAGCAAGACTCTTCGCAACGCGGACGCGAAGATCGACCGGGAGCGTCTGTACGCCCCGCTCGAGGCCGTCCGTCTCGCCAAGGACACCACGTCCGCCAAGTTCGACGCGACCGTCGAGGTTGCCATGCGTCTGGGCGTCGACCCGCGCAAGGCCGACCAGATGGTCCGTGGCACCGTGAACCTCCCGCACGGCACCGGTAAGACCGCCCGGGTCCTGGTCTTCGCGACCGGTGACCGTGCTGCGGCCGCGGAAGCCGCCGGCGCCGACATCGTCGGCTCGGACGAACTGATCGACGAGGTCTCCAAGGGCCGTCTGGACTTCGACGCCGTCGTCGCCACCCCGGACCTCATGGGCAAGGTCGGCCGCCTCGGCCGCGTGCTCGGTCCCCGTGGTCTGATGCCGAACCCGAAGACCGGCACCGTCACGCCGGACGTCGCGAAGGCCGTCACCGACATCAAGGGCGGCAAGATCGAGTTCCGCGTCGACAAGCACTCCAACCTCCACTTCATCATCGGCAAGGTGTCCTTCGACGACACCAAGCTGGTGGAGAACTACGCCGCGGCGCTGGAGGAGATCAGCCGTCTGAAGCCGTCCGCCGCCAAGGGCCGCTACATCAAGAAGACGACGATCAGCACCACCATCGGCCCCGGCATCCCGGTGGACCCCAACCGCACCCGCAACCTCCTCGTCGAGGACGAGGCCGTCTGATCTCACTGATCGACGCCTCGTAGCGCGTGACGCGTTACTTACAGGCCCCGCTCTCCCCAGGGAGGGCGGGGCCTGACGCGTTCCTCGCCGGGCCTGGCGCACGGGCTGTCGGGGGTCTGCACTACAGTCGCCACCGAGGTCCATAAAAAGATCTAAGGGGGAGCCTCAGTGCGCACCACGCGTATTGCCGTCGCCGTTGCGGCGGGAGTTGTCATGATGGCCGGCCTGACCGCTTGTAACGGCGGCGGCGACAAGAGCAACGGCACCGGCGGTGGCAGCGCCAGCGGTGGCAGCAACGACGCGGCGGGGGCGAAGTCCCCGCTGGACGCGGCGCTCGCCTCGCTGAAGGCGGCCTCGCAGCAGACGAACGGCAAGAACTCCGCCAAGGTCGAGGGCACCACCAAGAACGGCGCGATGACCCAGACCATGAAGGGCGCGATGGACTGGGCGTCCGGCATGCACATGTCGGTGGACATCACCCAGGCCGGCGGTCCGATGGGCGGCTCCGGCAAGCCCATGAAGGCGCTGTACACGCCGGACGCGATGTACATGAACATGGGCATGCCCATGGCCGGCAAGAACTGGATCAAGTACGACTACGACGTCATGGCCAAGAAGATGGGCGCGGCCGGCGCCCTCATGAAGGACATGATGAACAACAACAACCCGGGCCGGTCGGTGGACCTGCTGATCGCCTCGGGCAAGGTCAAGGAAGTCGGCAAGGAAGACGTCCGCGGCGTCCAGGCCACCCACTACAGCGGCACGCTCTCGGTGAGCGAGCTGACCCGCATGCAGACGAAGAACGTCAGCGAGGCGGACCTGAAGGCCCTGGAAGGGCAGCTGCAGGCGCTCGGCGCCAAGAACGAGACCATCGACCTCTGGGTCAGCTCGGACAACCTGCTGGTCAAGAAGCACGAGCAGATGGACGCCAAGTCGCCGTACGACTCGACGGTCTACTACTCGGACTACGGCACCAAGGTCTCGGTGACGCCGCCGCCGGCGAGCGACACCACCGAGTACAAGTGAGTCCGCTGCGTTAAAAGTCCACTGGTGAGCGGGGGTCCGGGGCGCGTTCCCGGTGCCCCCGCTCAGCCGATTTGCTCCGGCCCAGGTCGTTCCCGTACGGTGTCCCGGAAGCCAAAGACCGCTGGTTGTCTCTGTGCGTCCGATCCCGGACGCGCGGCGGCCGAAGGATCCGCTAGCTGCGGACGGCCTGCGCAGGTTGTGTGGAGAAACTCCCGGACAGTTTTCTGACTGGTTGAGTGACGCCCCGTGCCCTGCGCCGGGGCGTTTGTTTTGCCCAGCCCCTTCTGCGCGGTCCTCATCACCCGGAAGGAGGCCGAGGCTCATGGCGAGGCCCGACAAGGTCGCAGCAGTCGACGAGATTGCCGAGAAGTTCCGCAACTCGAACGCCGCTGTTGTGACCGCGTACACCGGTCTTACCGTTGCGCAGATCAAGGATCTGCGCCGTTCGCTCGGTGAGAACGCTCAGTACCGTGTGGTGAAGAACACGCTGACCAAGATCGCGGCCCAGGAGGCCGGGATCTCTGTGCTGGACGAGCACCTCAGTGGCTCGACGGCCGTCGCCTTCGTGACCGGTGACCCGGTTGAGGCGGCGAAGGGTCTTCGTGACTTCGCCAAGGAGAACCAGAACCTCGTCATCAAGGGCGGTGTCCTTGACGGCAAGGCGCTGTCCGCCGACGAGATCAAGAAGCTTGCGGACCTCGAGTCCCGCGAGGTTCTGCTCGCCAAGCTGGCGGGCGCCATGAAGGGCAAGCAGTCCCAGGCTGCCGCGCTCTTCCAGGCGCTCCCGTCGAAGTTCGTCCGCACCGCGGAAGCGCTTCGCGCCAAGAAGGCCGAGCAGGGCGGTGCCGAGTAATTCGGCTCGCGTCATGATCCGCGCCATTCCGGCGCGGGTTACAGCGGGCCGCACGCCCGCCGAAATGTACATCCGGCACCAGCCGAATTAGTGGAAGGACCGCCATCATGGCGAAGCTCAGCCAGGAAGACCTGCTTGCCCAGTTCGACGAGATGACCCTCATCGAGCTCGCCGAGTTCGTGAAGGCCTTCGAGGAGCGCTTCGACGTCACCGCCGCCGCCCCGGCCGCCGTCGTCGCCGCCGGTGCCCCCGGTGCCCCGGCCGCCGCCGCCGAGGAGGAGCAGGACGAGTTCGACGTCATCCTCACCGGTGCCGGCGAGAAGAAGATCCAGGTCATCAAGGTCGTGCGTGAGCTGACCTCCCTCGGCCTGAAGGAGGCCAAGGACCTGGTCGACGGCACCCCGAAGCCGGTCCTGGAGAAGGTCGCCAAGGACGCCGCGGACAAGGCCGCCGAGGCCCTCAAGGGCGCCGGCGCCTCCGTCGAGGTCAAGTGACCTTGGTGAGTCTCTGACTCCCGTCCGCTGCGCCTGAGGGTGTAACGCGGACACCGCGAAGGGCGATCACCCATACGGGTGGTCGCCCTTCCGCGTACCCGCCCCGGCTGCGTTGCCCCGCGACCGAGTGCGAGTATGGTGATCTTCGTTGTCCGGACGCACCTCGGTGTGACGATCTCCCAGAGGCGGGGGGCCTTGACGAACCGGACGCGGCGCGCAATTCTCGGGACGCGACGCAGAAGCGGTCCAGGGTTCGAGGCATGGATCGCGGACGAAGAGGGAAGCATCGGTGTGCGCCACTGGCGCAGGGCTTTCGGCAGGCGCAGGGCATTGGGCGTAGAGAAGAACAACGAGGCGCACCTCCGTTGCGGAGGGCATCACCTCCCGGAGGGAGAAGATCGGCACACGGTGCGGTACCGGTCTCCGGAAACTCGCTCTGGACATCAGTGGGCCATGTGGCTACACTGACCCTTTGCGCTGCCTGTTAGCTGCTCCCTGCCCGTCACCAGGGGCATACCCGAGCCCGAGCAAAGCTGACTGACCCGCCCTGACCTGGGCTTTCCGCCGCTTTGCTCGATTCGGGACCGGTACGCGCGTAGTGAGTCCGAGCCCTCGGAAGGACCCCCTCTTGGCCGCCTCGCGCAACGCCTCGACTGCCAATACGAACAACGGCGACAGCACCGCCCCGCTGCGCATCTCTTTTGCGAAGATCAAGGAGCCCCTCGGGGTTCCGAACCTCCTTGCGCTGCAGACCGAAAGCTTCGACTGGCTGCTCGGCAATGCCGCATGGAAGGGTCGCGTCGAGGCTGCGCTGGAGAGTGGGCAGGAAGTTCCCACCAAGTCCGGTCTGGAAGAGATCTTCGAAGAGATCTCCCCGATCGAGGACTTCTCCGGGTCGATGTCGCTGACTTTCCGCGACCACCGCTTCGAGCCTCCGAAGAACTCCATCGACGAGTGCAAGGAGCGCGACTTCACGTACGCGGCTCCGCTCTTCGTCACCGCGGAGTTCACCAACAACGAGACCGGCGAGATCAAGTCCCAGACGGTCTTCATGGGCGACTTCCCGCTCATGACCAACAAGGGCACCTTCGTCATCAACGGCACCGAGCGTGTCGTGGTGTCGCAGCTGGTCCGCTCGCCGGGTGTGTACTTCGACAGCTCGATCGACAAGACGTCCGACAAGGACATCTTCTCCGCCAAGATCATCCCGTCCCGGGGTGCCTGGCTGGAGATGGAGATCGACAAGCGCGACATGGTCGGTGTGCGCATCGACCGCAAGCGCAAGCAGTCCGTGACCGTCCTGCTCAAGGCGCTCGGTTGGACCACCGAGCAGATCCTCGAGGAGTTCGGCGAGTACGAGTCGATGCGCGCCACCCTGGAGAAGGACCACACCCAGGGCCAGGACGACGCGCTGCTCGACATCTACCGCAAGCTGCGTCCGGGCGAGCCGCCGACCCGCGAGGCCGCGCAGACGCTGCTGGAGAACCTCTACTTCAACCCCAAGCGCTACGACCTCGCGAAGGTCGGCCGCTACAAGGTCAACAAGAAGCTCGGCGGCGACGAGCCGCTGGACGCCGGCGTGCTGACGACCGATGACGTCATCGCCACGATCAAGTACCTGGTCAAGCTGCACGCTGGCGAGACCGAGACGATCGGCGAGAACGGCAACAGCATCGTTGTCGAGACCGACGACATCGACCACTTCGGCAACCGCCGCCTGCGCAACGTCGGCGAGCTGATCCAGAACCAGGTCCGTACGGGTCTCGCCCGTATGGAGCGCGTCGTGCGCGAGCGCATGACCACCCAGGACGTCGAGGCGATCACGCCGCAGACCCTGATCAACATCCGGCCGGTCGTCGCCTCCATCAAGGAGTTCTTCGGCACCAGCCAGCTGTCCCAGTTCATGGACCAGACCAACCCGCTGTCGGGTCTGACCCACAAGCGCCGCCTGTCGGCGCTGGGCCCGGGTGGTCTCTCCCGTGAGCGGGCCGGTCTGGACGTCCGTGACGTGCACCCGTCGCACTACGGCCGCATGTGCCCGATCGAGACGCCCGAAGGCCCGAACATCGGTCTGATCGGTTCGCTCGCGTCCTACGGCCGGGTCAACGTCTTCGGCTTCATCGAGACGCCGTACCGCAAGGTCGTCGACGGCCAGGTCACGGAGGAGGTGGACTACCTCACCGCGGACGAGGAGGACCGCTTCCTCATCGCCCAGGCCAACGCCAAGCTCAGCGAGGACCTGCGCTTCTCCGAGCAGCGTGTGCTGGTCCGTCGTCGTGGCGGCGAGGTCGACCTCGTCCCCGCCGACGAGGTGCACTACATGGACGTCTCGCCGCGCCAGATGGTGTCGGCCGCGACCGCCATGATCCCGTTCCTCGAGCACGACGACGCCAACCGCGCGCTCATGGGATCGAACATGATGCGCCAGGCCGTTCCGCTGATCAAGGCGGAGTCGCCGCTGGTCGGCACCGGCATGGAGTACCGCTGCGCGGTCGACGCCGGCGACGTCATCAAGGCCGAGAAGAACGGTGTGGTCCAGGAGGTCTCCGCGGACTACATCACCGTCGCCAACGACGACGGCACGTACACCACGTACCGCGTCGCCAAGTTCACCCGCTCCAACCAGGGCACCTCCTTCAACCAGAAGGTCGTCGTGGACGAGGGCGCGCGGGTCATCGAGGGCCAGGTCCTCGCCGACGGTCCGTCCACGGACGAGGGCGAGATGGCGCTCGGCAAGAACCTGCTCGTGGCGTTCATGCCGTGGGAGGGTCACAACTACGAGGACGCGATCATCCTGTCGCAGCGCCTCGTGCAGGACGACGTCCTCTCCTCGATCCACATCGAGGAGCACGAGGTCGACGCCCGTGACACCAAGCTCGGCCCCGAGGAGATCACCCGGGACATCCCGAACGTCTCCGAGGAGGTCCTCTCCGACCTCGACGAGCGCGGCATCATCCGGATCGGTGCCGAGGTCGTCGCCGGCGACATCCTCGTCGGCAAGGTCACGCCCAAGGGCGAGACCGAGCTGACCCCCGAGGAGCGCCTGCTCCGCGCGATCTTCGGTGAGAAGGCGCGCGAGGTCCGTGACACCTCGCTGAAGGTGCCGCACGGCGAGATCGGCAAGGTCATCGGCGTCCGCGTCTTCGACCGTGAGGAGGGCGACGAGCTGCCCCCGGGCGTGAACCAGCTGGTCCGCGTCTACGTCGCGCAGAAGCGCAAGATCACCGACGGTGACAAGCTCGCCGGCCGCCACGGCAACAAGGGCGTCATCTCGAAGATCCTGCCGGTCGAGGACATGCCGTTCATGGAGGACGGCACCCCGGTCGACATCATCCTCAACCCGCTGGGCGTCCCGTCCCGCATGAACCCGGGACAGGTCCTGGAGATCCACCTCGGCTGGCTCGCCAGCCAGGGCTGGGACGTCTCCAGCCTCGGTGAGGAGTGGGCCCAGCGCCTGCAGTCCATCGCCGCCGACCAGGTCGAGCCGCGCACCAACGTCGCGACCCCGGTCTTCGACGGCGCCCGCGAGGACGAGCTGGCCGGTCTGCTGGAGAACACCCGCCCCAACCGCGACGGCGACCGCATGGTCCTGCCGTCCGGCAAGGCGCGGATGTTCGACGGCCGTTCCGGTGAGCCGTTCCCGGACCCGATCTCCGTCGGGTACATGTACATCCTCAAGCTCCACCACCTGGTCGACGACAAGCTGCACGCCCGCTCGACCGGTCCGTACTCGATGATCACCCAGCAGCCGCTGGGCGGTAAGGCTCAGTTCGGTGGCCAGCGCTTCGGTGAGATGGAGGTGTGGGCGCTGGAGGCTTACGGCGCCGCGTACGCCCTCCAGGAGCTGCTGACGATCAAGTCCGACGACGTCACCGGCCGCGTGAAGGTCTACGAGGCCATCGTCAAGGGCGAGAACATCCCCGAGCCCGGCATCCCCGAGTCCTTCAAGGTGCTCATCAAGGAGATGCAGTCCCTGTGCCTCAACGTGGAGGTGCTGTCCTCGGACGGCATGTCCATCGAGATGCGCGACACCGACGAGGACGTCTTCCGCGCTGCGGAGGAGCTCGGCATCGACCTGTCCCGGCGCGAGCCGAGCAGCGTCGAAGAGGTCTGACGGGAGTTCCGGTAGGGGCCCAGGAACGGGCCCCTACCGACCCCGCGACCCCCGTTTCAGACCACAGACTTACAACCCTGAGAGGGATTGACGCATAGTGCTCGACGTCAACTTCTTCGATGAGCTCCGGATCGGTCTGGCCACCGCTGACGACATCCGTCAGTGGAGCCACGGCGAGGTCAAGAAGCCCGAGACCATCAACTACCGCACCCTGAAGCCCGAAAAGGACGGACTCTTCTGCGAGAAGATCTTCGGTCCGACCCGGGACTGGGAGTGCTACTGCGGCAAGTACAAGCGCGTCCGCTTCAAGGGCATCATCTGCGAGCGCTGTGGCGTCGAGGTCACGCGCGCCAAGGTGCGTCGTGAGCGGATGGGCCACATCGAGCTGGCCGCTCCCGTGACCCACATCTGGTACTTCAAGGGTGTGCCGAGCCGGCTGGGCTACCTGCTGGACCTCGCGCCCAAGGACCTTGAGAAGGTCATCTACTTCGCCGCCTACATGATCACGTGGGTGGACGAGGAGCGCCGTACGCGCGACCTGCCCTCGCTGGAGGCGCACGTCTCCGTCGAGCGTCAGCAGATCGAGCAGCGCCGCGACTCCGACCTGGAGGCCCGCGCCAAGAAGCTCGAGACCGACCTGGCCGAGCTTGAGGCCGAGGGCGCCAAGGCCGACGCGCGCCGCAAGGTGCGCGAGGGTGCCGAGCGCGAGATGAAGCAGCTGCGCGACCGCGCGCAGCGCGAGATCGACCGTCTCGACGAGGTCTGGAGCCGCTTCAAGAACCTCAAGGTCCAGGACCTGGAGGGCGACGAGCTCCTCTACCGCGAGCTGCGTGACCGCTTCGGCACGTACTTCGACGGCTCCATGGGCGCCGCCGCGCTGCAGAAGCGCCTGGAGACCTTCGACCTCGACGAGGAGGCCGAGCGCCTCCGCGAGATCATCCGGACCGGCAAGGGCCAGAAGAAGACCCGTGCGCTCAAGCGCCTGAAGGTCGTCTCCGCCTTCCTGCAGACCCGCAACAGCCCCAAGGGCATGGTGCTGGACTGCATCCCGGTCATCCCGCCGGACCTGCGTCCGATGGTGCAGCTGGACGGTGGCCGCTTCGCGACCTCCGACCTGAACGACCTGTACCGCCGCGTCATCAACCGCAACAACCGCCTGAAGCGGCTTCTCGACCTCGGCGCGCCCGAGATCATCGTGAACAACGAGAAGCGCATGCTCCAGGAGGCCGTCGACGCGCTCTTCGACAACGGCCGTCGCGGTCGCCCGGTGACGGGCCCCGGCAACCGTCCGCTGAAGTCCCTCAGCGACATGCTGAAGGGCAAGCAGGGTCGATTCCGTCAGAACCTGCTCGGCAAGCGTGTGGACTACTCCGCGCGTTCCGTCATCGTCGTCGGCCCGCAGCTGAAGCTGCACCAGTGCGGTCTGCCCAAGGCCATGGCGCTGGAGCTCTTCAAGCCGTTCGTGATGAAGCGCCTGGTGGACCTCAACCACGCGCAGAACATCAAGTCGGCGAAGCGCATGGTCGAGCGTGGCCGCACCGTGGTGTACGACGTCCTCGAAGAGGTCATCGCCGAGCACCCGGTGCTGCTGAACCGTGCACCCACCCTGCACCGCCTCGGCATCCAGGCCTTCGAGCCGCAGCTGGTCGAGGGCAAGGCCATCCAGATCCACCCGCTCGTCTGCACCGCGTTCAACGCGGACTTCGACGGTGACCAGATGGCCGTCCACCTGCCGCTCTCCGCGGAGGCGCAGGCCGAGGCACGCATCCTGATGCTGTCCTCGAACAACATCCTCAAGCCGGCCGATGGCCGTCCGGTCACCATGCCGACCCAGGACATGGTGCTGGGCCTCTTCTTCCTCACCACGGACGAGGAGGAGCGCGAGGTCAAGGGTGAGGGCCGCTCGTTCTCCTCGGTCTCCGAGGCGATCATGGCCTTCGACGCCCGCGAGCTCTCGCTCCAGGCGAAGGTGGACATCCGCTTCCCGATCGGCACGGTGCCGCCGCGCGGCTGGACCCCGCCGGCCCCGGTCGAGGGCGAGCCGGAGTGGCAGCAGGGCGACAGCTTCCGGCTGCGGACGACCCTGGGCCGCGCGCTCTTCAACGAGCTGCTGCCCGAGGACTACCCGTTCGTCGACTACTCGGTGGGCAAGAAGCAGCTCTCCGCGATCGTCAACGACCTGGCCGAGCGCTACCCGAAGGTCATCGTGGCGGCGACGCTCGACAACCTGAAGGCGTCCGGCTTCTACTGGGCCACCCGTTCCGGCGTCACCGTCGCCGTCTCCGACATCGTCGTGCCGGAGGCCAAGAAGGGCATCGTCGCCGGCTACGAGGCGCAGGACGAGAAGGTCCAGAAGCAGTACGAGCGCGGTCTGATCACCAAGGACGAGCGCACGCAGGAACTCATCAACATCTGGACCAAGGCGACCAACGAGGTTGCCGAGGCGATGAATGAGAACTTCCCGAAGACCAACCCCATCTTCATGATGGTGGACTCGGGTGCGCGCGGAAACATGATGCAGATGCGTCAGATCGCGGGTATGCGTGGTCTGGTGTCGAACGCCAAGAACGAGACGATCCCGCGTCCGATCAAGGCGTCGTTCCGCGAGGGCCTGACCGTGCTGGAGTACTTCATCTCCACCCACGGTGCCCGTAAGGGTCTCGCCGACACCGCCCTGCGTACCGCCGACTCCGGTTACCTCACCCGTCGTCTGGTCGACGTCTCCCAGGACGTCATCATCCGCGAGGAGGACTGCGGCACCGAGCGCGGCCTGAAGCTGCGGATCGGTTCGAAGGGCGCGGACGGCATCCTGCGCAAGGCGGACGACGTCGAGTCCTCCGTGTACGCGCGGATGCTCGCCGAGGACGTCGTGGTCGACGGCAAGGTCATCGCCCCGGCCAACGTCGACCTCGGTGACGTGCTGATCGACCAGCTGATCGCGCACGGCGTGGAGGAGGTCAAGACCCGCTCGGTCCTGACCTGTGAGTCCGCGGTCGGTACCTGCGCCTTCTGCTACGGCCGTTCGCTGGCCACCGGCAAGCTGGTCGACATCGGTGAGGCGGTCGGCATCATCGCCGCCCAGTCCATCGGTGAGCCCGGCACCCAGCTGACGATGCGTACCTTCCACACCGGTGGTGTGGCCGGTGACGACATCACCCTGGGTCTGCCGCGTGTCGTCGAGCTCTTCGAGGCCCGTACGCCCAAGGGCGTCGCCCCGATCTCGGAGGCGGCCGGCCGCGTCCGGATCGAGGAGACCGAGAAGACCAAGAAGGTCATCGTCACGCCGGACGACGGCAGCGACGAGACGGCCTACCCGGTCTCCAAGCGTGCTCGCATGCTGGTGACCGAGGGTGACCACGTGCAGGTCGGCCAGCCGCTGACCGTCGGTGCGATCAACCCGCACGACGTGCTGCGGATCCTGGGTCAGCGTGCCGTCCAGGTCCACCTGGTCGGCGAGGTCCAGAAGGTTTACAACAGCCAGGGCGTGGCGATCCACGACAAGCACATCGAGATCATCATCCGGCAGATGCTGCGCCGCGTGACGATCATCGAGTCCGGCGACGCGGAGCTGCTGCCGGGCGAGCTCGTGGAGCGCTCGAAGTTCGAGGGCGAGAACCGTCGCGTGGTGGCGGAAGGCGGCCACCCGGCCTCCGGCCGTCCGCAGCTGATGGGTATCACCAAGGCTTCGCTGGCGACGGAATCCTGGCTGTCGGCCGCCTCCTTCCAGGAGACGACCCGAGTGCTGACGGACGCGGCGATCAACGCCAAGTCCGACAGCCTCATCGGCCTCAAGGAGAACGTCATCATCGGTAAGCTCATCCCGGCCGGTACGGGCCTGTCCCGCTACCGCAACATCCGGGTCGAGCCCACCGAGGAGGCCAAGGCCGCGATGTACTCGGCCGTCGGTTACGACGACATCGACTACTCGCCCTTCGGCACCGGTTCCGGCCAGGCGGTCCCGCTGGAGGACTACGACTACGGTCCGTACAACCAGTAAGGCCAGATGCGCCTTCGCAGGGCGGTCACCCCAACGGGGTGGCCGCCCTGCGGCGTTCGGCGGGCCGCGGGAACTTGTCCTCCCATTGCCGCGTCTGTGATGAGAGGATGGGGACAACTGTTGAGCGGGGGGAGGTTCGCGACATGGCATTCCAGCCGTGGCAGGGTGGGCAGCCCGCGCAGAACCCGTATCAGGTGCCGGCCATGCGGGCCTCGCACGCCGATCGCGAGCGGGCGGTGGACGTGCTGAAGGCGGGCTTCGCCGAGGGGCGGTTGGGGCAGCCGGAGTACGAGCAGCGGATCGGCCGGGCCTATCAGGCGCAGACCCATGCCGAGCTCCAGATGCTGGTCGCCGACCTGCCGCAGGGGCCGGTTCCGCAGGCGCAGTTCGCACCGCGGCCCCCGATGCCCGCGGTGCCCGCGACGTTCCTCCCGATGCAGATGCCGATGCCGCCGAGCACCAACGGTTCGGCCACCGGAGCGCTGGTCTGCGGACTGATAGCGCCGTTCACGTGGGGCCTGACCTCGATCCCCGCGGTGATCCTGGGGCACAAGGCGCGGGCCGAGATCCGGCGTACGGGGGAGCGGGGGGACGGTCAGGCGGTCGCCGGTTTGGTGCTCGGTTGGCTCGGGATCGGAGCCTGGGCACTGTTCTTCCTGGTGATGGCGCTGGTGGCGGTGAGCCACTCCTGACGGCGCCGTTCCTTCTTCCGTAGTGCCGTTGATCCCACTACGGTGGCGGCAACGTCGGGGGAGTCCGGCGTGTCCTTCGCGTGTGCATTTGTTTTGACCGCAGCCAATGCGCTAGGTACGCTCTGACCTTGTGCCTGGGGTGTCCCCGGGCTGCCGTGCGCGCCTTCTCCCGCCCGGGGGTACCGCCCGGGCCGTTCAAGGCCCAGGAGGATCCCGGCCGGAGAGTCCCGGCAGCGCGGAAGCCGGGTTTTGACACCGCAATCTGCCGCCGCCCTCGTCCCAGCGAGGACAGGTCTGCAGTATTCGACACACCCGACCGCGTGGGTCGGGGAATGTTCCAGGTTAGCTTTACCGAGACTGGCACACAGAAACCGGAGAAGTAGTGCCTACGATCCAGCAGCTGGTCCGTAAGGGCCGGCAGGACAAGGTCGAGAAGAACAAGACGCCCGCACTTGAGGGTTCGCCCCAGCGACGTGGCGTCTGCACGCGTGTGTTCACGACCACCCCGAAGAAGCCGAACTCGGCCCTGCGTAAGGTCGCGCGTGTGCGTCTGACCAGTGGGATCGAGGTCACCGCTTACATTCCGGGTGAGGGCCACAACCTGCAGGAGCACTCGATCGTGCTCGTGCGCGGCGGCCGTGTGAAGGACCTGCCGGGTGTTCGGTACAAGATCATCCGCGGCTCCCTCGACACGCAGGGCGTCAAGAACCGCAAGCAGGCTCGCAGCCGCTACGGCGCCAAGAAGGAGAAGTAAGAATGCCTCGTAAGGGCCCCGCCCCGAAGCGCCCGGTCATCATCGACCCGGTCTACGGCTCTCCTCTGGTGACCTCCCTCATCAACAAGGTGCTGCTGAACGGAAAGCGCTCCACCGCCGAGCGCATCGTTTACGGCGCCATGGAGGGTCTGCGTGAGAAGACCGGCAACGACCCGGTCATCACGCTGAAGCGCGCGCTGGAGAACATCAAGCCGACCCTTGAGGTCAAGTCCCGCCGTGTCGGTGGCGCGACCTACCAGGTCCCGGTCGAGGTCAAGCCCGGCCGCGCCGCGACGCTCTCGCTCCGCTGGCTCGTGGGCTACTCCCGCGCCCGCCGCGAGAAGACCATGACCGAGCGCCTCATGAACGAACTGCTCGACGCCTCCAACGGCCTCGGCGCTTCGGTCAAGAAGCGTGAGGACACGCACAAGATGGCCGAGTCCAACAAGGCCTTCGCGCACTACCGCTGGTAGTCGCAACCCACATCGAGACCGAGAGAAGACTGAGCCACTATGGCTACCACTTCGCTTGACCTGGCCAAGGTCCGCAACATCGGGATCATGGCCCACATCGACGCGGGCAAGACGACCACCACCGAGCGGATCCTGTTCTACACCGGTGTTTCTTACAAGATCGGTGAAGTCCACGACGGCGCTGCCACGATGGACTGGATGGAGCAGGAGCAGGAGCGCGGCATCACGATCACGTCTGCCGCGACGACCTGCCACTGGCCGCTGGACAACGTCGACAACACCATCAACATCATCGACACCCCGGGCCACGTCGACTTCACCGTCGAGGTGGAGCGCTCGCTGCGCGTGCTCGACGGTGCGGTGACGGTGTTCGACGGCGTCGCCGGTGTCGAGCCCCAGTCCGAGACCGTTTGGCGTCAGGCGGACCGCTACGGCGTTCCGCGTATCTGCTTCGTCAACAAGCTCGACCGGACCGGTGCCGAGTTCCACCGCTGCGTCGACATGATCACGGATCGCCTGGGCGCGACCCCGATCGTGATGCAGCTGCCGATCGGCACCGAGGCCGACTTCAAGGGCGTCGTCGACCTCGTGTCGATGAAGGCCCTGGTCTGGTCCGCCGAGGCCGCCAAGGGCGAGATGTACGACACCGTCGACATCCCGGACACGCACATCGAGGCTGCCGACGAGTGGCGCGGCAAGCTCCTCGAGACCGTGGCCGAGAACGACGAAGAGGTCATGGAGCTGTACCTGGAGGGCCAGGAGCCCACCGTGGAGCAGCTCTACGCCGCGATCCGTCGCATCACCATCGCCTCCGGCAACGCCGACGTCACCACCGTCACGCCGGTGTTCTGCGGTACCGCGTTCAAGAACAAGGGCGTGCAGCCCCTGCTCGACGCGGTCGTGCGCTACCTCCCCTCCCCGTTGGACGTCGAGGCCATTGAGGGCCACGCGGTCAACGACCCGGACGAGGTCATCAAGCGCCGCCCGTCCGAGGACGAGCCGCTGGCCGCCCTCGCGTTCAAGATTGCGAGCGACCCCCACCTGGGCAAGCTCACCTTCATCCGGGTGTACTCGGGCCGCCTTGAGGCCGGCACGCAGGTGCAGAACTCGGTGAAGGGCAAGAAGGAGCGCATCGGCAAGATCTACCGGATGCACGCGAACAAGCGTGAGGAGATCGACGCGGTGGGTGCCGGCGACATCGTCGCCGTCATGGGTCTGAAGCAGACCACCACCGGTGAGACCCTCTGCGACGCGGGTTCCCCGGTGATCCTCGAGTCGATGGAGTTCCCGGCTCCGGTCATCCAGGTCGCCATTGAGCCCAAGTCCAAGGGCGACCAGGAGAAGCTGGGTGTCGCCATCCAGCGTCTCGCCGAGGAAGACCCCTCGTTCCAGGTGCACACCGACGAGGAGACCGGCCAGACCATCATCGCGGGTATGGGCGAGCTGCACCTCGACGTGCTGGTCGACCGTATGAAGCGTGAGTTCCGGGTCGAGGCCAACGTCGGCAAGCCGCAGGTCGCGTACCGCGAGACCCTGCGCAAGCCGGTCGAGCGCCTCGACTACACGCACAAGAAGCAGACTGGTGGTTCCGGCCAGTTCGCGAAGGTGCAGATCGCGCTCGCGCCGCTCGAGGGCGACGGGTACGAGTTCGAGAACAAGGTCACCGGTGGCCGCATCCCGCGGGAGTACATCCCGTCCGTGGACGCGGGCTGCCAGGAGGCCATGGAGTTCGGTGTTCTCGCCGGCTACCCGCTGACCGGCGTCAAGGTCACCCTCCTCGACGGCGCGTTCCACGAGGTCGACTCGTCGGAAATGGCGTTCAAGATCGCCGGCTCGATGGCCTTCAAGGAGGCCGCCCGCAAGGCCAGCCCGGCCCTGCTCGAGCCGATGATGAAGGTCGAGGTCACCACGCCCGAGGACTACATGGGCGACGTGATCGGCGACATCAACTCCCGCCGTGGTCAGATCCAGTCCATGGAGGACCGCGCCGGCGCCAAGCTCGTCACGGGCCTGGTTCCGCTCTCGGAGATGTTCGGCTACGTCGGAGACCTCCGCAGCAAGACGTCGGGTCGCGCGAGCTACTCGATGCAGTTCGACTCCTACGCCGAGGTTCCCAAGAACGTCGCCGAGGAGATCATCGCCAAGGCCAAGGGCGAGTAACTCACCCCCCGAGTTCACGCTCTAGGCTTGACTCCGGAGCCTGCCGGGGCATTCCGCCGCAACAGCGGAGGAATGCCCCCGGGCCCCGGGCTATCCAGCAAAGATCACCTGGCGCCGATGAGTAAGGCGTACAGAACCACTCCACAGGAGGACCCCAGTGGCGAAGGCGAAGTTCGAGCGGACTAAGCCGCACGTCAACATCGGCACCATCGGTCACATCGACCACGGTAAGACGACCCTCACGGCCGCCATTACCAAGGTGCTGCACGACGCGTACCCGGACCTGAACGAGGCCTCGGCCTTCGACCAGATCGACAAGGCTCCTGAGGAGCGCCAGCGCGGTATCACCATCTCCATCGCGCACGTCGAGTACCAGACCGAGACGCGTCACTACGCCCACGTTGACTGCCCCGGTCACGCGGACTACATCAAGAACATGATCACGGGTGCCGCGCAGATGGACGGCGCCATCCTCGTGGTCGCCGCCACCGACGGCCCGATGCCGCAGACCAAGGAGCACGTGCTCCTGGCCCGCCAGGTCGGCGTTCCGTACATCGTTGTCGCCCTGAACAAGGCCGACATGGTGGACGACGAGGAGATCCTGGAGCTCGTCGAGCTCGAGGTCCGTGAGCTCCTCTCCGAGTACGAGTTCCCCGGCGACGACGTTCCGGTCGTCAAGGTCTCCGCCCTGAAGGCCCTTGAGGGCGACAAGGAGTGGGGCAACTCCGTCCTCGAGCTGATGAAGGCCGTCGACGAGTCGATCCCGCAGCCCGAGCGTGACGTCGACAAGCCGTTCCTGATGCCGATCGAGGACGTCTTCACGATCACCGGTCGTGGCACCGTCGTCACCGGTCGTATCGAGCGCGGCATCCTCAAGGTCAACGAGACCGTCGACATCATCGGCATCAAGACCGAGAAGACCTCGACCACCGTCACCGGTATCGAGATGTTCCGCAAGCTGCTCGACGAGGGCCAGGCCGGTGAGAACGTCGGTCTGCTGCTCCGCGGCATCAAGCGCGAGGACGTCGAGCGCGGCCAGGTCATCATCAAGCCGGGCTCGGTCACCCCGCACACCGAGTTCGAGGCGCAGGCCTACATCCTGTCCAAGGACGAGGGTGGCCGCCACACGCCGTTCTTCAACAACTACCGTCCGCAGTTCTACTTCCGTACGACTGACGTGACCGGTGTTGTGACCCTCCCCGAGGGCACCGAGATGGTCATGCCGGGTGACAACACCGAGATGAAGGTGGACCTCATCCAGCCCGTCGCGATGGAAGAGGGCCTGAAGTTCGCCATCCGTGAGGGTGGCCGGACCGTCGGCGCCGGCCAGGTCACCAAGATCGTCAAGTAAGACGGTCTCCGGTTGATCCGGTAGTAGTTCGGGAAGCCCCGCTCGCCGCCAGGTGGGCGGGGCTTCTTGACAGTTGGGCCTCGATTGGCCTTACGCGCGGCCCGTGTGGCACACTGTCCAGGTTGCTCGGTTGAGTGCCGATGCTGCGCGCCTCCCGCCGGGGGGACCGGAAGCGAGTCCCAGGTATTCGTCGTTCCTTTTCAGGGGCGGAAGTACGGGAATCTTCCGGGAAGCGTCAGCGGGGTGCCTCCTCCAGGCGTCCGGTGGGTGTTCTTCCCCCACGTTCTCCTCCTCGAGGGATCTTCCATGTGGAGATTTACGAGAAGGGGTGCGACACGCCCGACCGCGTGGGTCGGAGAAGAACGGTGACCTCCCGGGTCCCAGAGCGTTACGAGAGACAGGACTACGAAGTAGCCATGGCGGGACAGAAGATCCGCATCCGGCTCAAGGCCTACGACCACGAGGTCATCGACTCCTCGGCGAAGAAGATCGTCGAGACGGTGACCCGCACTGGTGCGTCGGTCGCGGGCCCGGTGCCGCTGCCCACTGAGAAGAACGTGTACTGCGTCATCAAGTCGCCGCACAAGTACAAGGACTCGCGCGAGCACTTCGAGATGCGCACGCACAAGCGCCTGATCGACATCCTCGACCCGACGCCCAAGACCGTTGACTCGCTGATGCGCCTGGACCTTCCGGCCGGCGTTGACATCGAGATCAAGCTCTGAGAGGCGCGGAAGAGATGGCTAAGCAGATCAAGGGGCTCCTGGGCGAGAAGCTCGGCATGACCCAGGTCTGGGACGAGAACAACCGTGTCGTCCCGGTGACCGTGGTGAAGGCCGGCCCCTGCGTCGTTACCCAGGTGCGCACCAATGACCAGGACGGCTACGACTCCGTCCAGATCGCCTTTGGCGAGATCGACCCGCGCAAGGTGAACAAGCCCCTCAAGGGCCACTTCGCGAAGGCCGACGTCACCCCCCGTCGCCACCTCGTCGAGGTCCGTACCGCCGATGCCGGCGAGTACACCCTCGGCCAGGAGCTGACCGCTGAGACCTTCGAGTCCGGCGTCAAGGTGGACGTGACCGGCAAGAGCAAGGGCAAGGGCTTCGCCGGCGTCATGAAGCGTCACGGCTTCCACGGCGGCAAGGCCTCGCACGGCGCCCACCGCGTGCACCGTAAGCCTGGTTCCATCGGTGGCTGCGCCACCCCGGGCCGCGTGTTCAAGGGCATGCGGATGGCCGGCCGTATGGGCAATGAGCGGGTCACCACCCAGAACCTGACCGTCCACGCCGTTGACGCGGAGAAGGGTCTGCTGCTCATCAAGGGCGCAGTTCCTGGTCCGAACGGCGGCCTCGTCCTGGTCCGTACCGCGGCCAAGGGGGCCTGAGGTAACCGATGAGCACCATTGACATCCTTTCGCCGGCAGGCGACAAGGCCGGGACCGTCGAGCTCCCCGCGGAGATCTTCGACGCGAAGGTCAGCGTTCCGCTGATCCACCAGGTCGTCGTCGCACAGCTGGCCGCTGCCCGCCAGGGCACGCACAAGACCAAGACCCGTGGCGAGGTCCGCGGCGGTGGCAAGAAGCCGTACCGCCAGAAGGGCACCGGCCGCGCGCGCCAGGGTTCGACCCGTGCGCCGCAGTTCGCCGGCGGTGGCGTCGTCCACGGCCCCGTGCCGCGTGACTACAGCCAGCGGACCCCGAAGAAGATGAAGGCCGCCGCGCTGCGCGGTGCCCTCTCGGACCGGGCCCGCCACAGCCGCATCCACGTCGTCTCCGGCGTGGTCGACGGCGCGGTGTCCACCAAGGCCGCCAAGGGCCTGCTCGGCAAGGTCAGCGACCGCAAGAACGTCCTGCTGGTCGCCGAGCGCTCCGACGAGGCCGCGTGGCTGTCCGCCCGTAACCTGCCCCAGGTGCACATCCTGGAGCCGGGCCAGCTGAACACGTACGACGTGCTCGTCTCCGACGACGTGGTCTTCACCAAGGCCGCCTTCGAGTCCTTCGTGTCTGGCCCCAAGGCCGTTGAGACCGAAGGGAGCGACGCCTGATGAGTGAGGCCGTCGTCACCAGCAAGACCTTCACGGACCCGCGTGACGTCCTCGTCAAGCCGGTTGTGTCCGAGAAGAGCTACGCGCTGCTGGACGAGAACAAGTACACGTTCATCGTCGCGCCCGGCTCGAACAAGACCCAGATCAAGCAGGCCGTCGAGGCGGTCTTCTCGGTCAAGGTCACCGGGGTCAACACGATTAACCGTCAGGGTAAGCGCAAGCGCACCAAGACCGGTTTCGGTAAGCGCGCTGACACCAAGCGCGCCATCGTGACCCTCGCCGAGGGCGACCGTATCGACATCTTCGGCGGCCCGGTCTCCTAACGGAGTCCGAGTCGTCCGGAATCGGACGAGGACTGAGAAATGGGTATCCGCAAGTACAAGCCGACGACCCCGGGCCGTCGTGGCTCCAGCGTCGCCGACTTTGTCGAGATCACGCGGTCCACGCCGGAGAAGTCGCTGGTCCGCCCGCTGCACAGCAAGGGCGGCCGTAACAACGCCGGTCGTGTGACCGTTCGCCACCAGGGCGGTGGCCACAAGCGCGCCTACCGCGTGATCGACTTCCGTCGTCACGACAAGGACGGCGTGCCGGCCAAGGTCGCGCACATCGAGTACGACCCCAACCGCACCGCGCGCATCGCGCTGCTGCACTACGCGGACGGCGAGAAGCGCTACATCATCGCGCCGCGCGGCCTGCAGCAGGGTGACCGGATTGAGAACGGCGCTGGCGCCGACATCAAGCCGGGCAACAACCTGCCGCTGCGCAACATCCCGGTCGGTACGACCATCCACGCCATCGAGCTGCGGCCCGGCGGCGGCGCGAAGTTCGCCCGCTCCGCGGGTGCCTCCGTGCAGCTGCTGGCGCGTGAGGGCTCCATGGCCCACCTGCGCATGCCGTCCGGCGAGATCCGCCTGGTCGACGTCCGCTGCCGCGCCACTGTTGGCGAGGTCGGCAACGCCGAGCAGTCGAACATCAACTGGGGTAAGGCCGGCCGCATGCGCTGGAAGGGCGTTCGCCCGACCGTGCGTGGTGTCGTGATGAACCCGGTTGACCACCCGCACGGTGGTGGTGAGGGCAAGACTTCCGGTGGTCGCCACCCGGTCTCGCCCTGGGGCAAGAAGGAGGGTCGTACTCGCTCGCCGAAGAAGGCCAGCAACAAGTACATCGTCCGCCGCCGCAAGACGAACAAGAAGCGCTAGGAGCGGGTTTAGATGCCGCGCAGTCTCAAGAAGGGGCCCTTCGTCGACGACCACCTCGCCAAGAAGGTGGACGTACAGAACGACGCAGGCACCAAGAACGTCATCAAGACCTGGTCCCGCCGCTCCATGATCGTCCCGGCCATGCTCGGCCACACGATCGCGGTGCACGACGGCCGCAAGCACGTCCCGGTGTTCGTCACCGAGTCGATGGTCGGCCACAAGCTCGGCGAGTTTGCGCCGACCCGCACCTTCCGCGGCCACGAGAAGGACGACCGCAAGTCGCGTCGTCGCTGATCGACCGGAGTGCGAAGACTATGACTGACACCGAAGGGACAACCATGGAAGCCAGGGCCCAGGCGCGGTACATCCGCGTCACGCCCATGAAGGCCCGCCGCGTGGTGGACCTTATCCGTGGCATGGATGCCACGGAGGCTCAGGCGGTCCTGCGTTTCGCCCCGCAGGCCGCGAGCGTGCCGGTGGGCAAGGTGCTGGACAGCGCCATTGCCAACGCCGCGCACAACTACGACCACACCGACGCCTCTTCGCTGGTCATCAGCGAGGCGTACGTGGATGAGGGCCCGACCCTGAAGCGGTTCCGTCCGCGTGCCCAGGGCCGTGCCTACCGGATCCGTAAGCGGACCAGCCACATCACCGTGGTCGTCAGCAGCAAGGAAGGAACCCGGTAATGGGCCAGAAGGTAAACCCGCATGGGTTCCGGCTCGGCATCACCACCGACTTCAAGTCGCGTTGGTACGCCGACAAGCTGTACAAGGACTACGTCAAGGAAGACGTCGCCATTCGTCGCATGATGACGAAGGGCATGGAGCGCGCCGGCATCTCCAAGGTGGAGATCGAGCGCACCCGTGAGCGCGTCCGCGTTGACATCCACACCGCTCGCCCGGGCATCGTCATCGGCCGCCGCGGCGCCGAGGCCGACCGCATCCGCGGTGAGCTGGAGAAGCTGACCGGCAAGCAGGTCCAGCTGAACATCCTCGAGGTCAAGAACCCCGAGACCGACGCTCAGCTGGTGGCCCAGGCCGTCGCCGAGCAGCTGTCCTCCCGCGTCTCCTTCCGTCGCGCCATGCGTAAGAGCATGCAGTCGACGATGAAGGCCGGCGCCAAGGGCATCAAGATCCAGTGTGGTGGCCGTCTCGGCGGCGCCGAGATGTCCCGTTCGGAGTTCTACCGCGAGGGCCGTGTGCCCCTGCACACGCTCCGCGCGAACGTCGACTACGGCTTCTTCGAGGCCAAGACCACCTTCGGCCGTATCGGCGTGAAGGTCTGGATCTACAAGGGCGACGTCAAGAACATCGCCGAGGTGCGTGCCGAGAACGCCGCCGCCCGCGCGGGCAACCGCCCCGCGCGTGGTGGTGGCAACGAGCGCCCGCGTCGTGGTGGCGAGCGTGGCGGCCGCGGCCGCAAGCCGCAGCAGCAGGCGCCGGCTGCCGAGGCCCCCAAGGCCGAGGCCGCTGCCGCTGCTCCGGCGGAGAACCCTGGAACGGAGGGCTGACCGACATGCTGATCCCTCGCAGGGTCAAGCACCGCAAGCAGCACCACCCGAAGCGGAACGGTATGGCCAAGGGCGGTACCGAGCTTGCCTTCGGTGAGTACGGCATTCAGGCCGTCACCGCGGCCTACGTGACGAACCGTCAGATCGAGTCCGCTCGTATCGCCATGACGCGTCACATCAAGCGTGGCGGCAAGGTGTGGATCAACATCTACCCCGACCGCCCGCTGACGAAGAAGCCGGCCGAAACCCGCATGGGTTCCGGTAAGGGTTCCCCGGAGTGGTGGATCGCGAACGTCAAGCCCGGTCGGGTGATGTTCGAGCTGTCCTTCCCGAACGAAAAGGTTGCCAAGGAGGCGCTGACCCGCGCCGCCCACAAGCTTCCGATGAAGTGCCGCATCGTGCGGCGCGAGGCAGGTGAGTCGTGATGGCGGCCGGTACCAAGGCGACCGAGCTGCGCGAGCTGAACAACGAGGACCTCGTTGCCAAGCTGCGTGAGGCCAAGGAGGAGCTGTTCAACCTCCGCTTCCAGGCGGCGACCGGACAGCTCGAGAACCACGGCCGGCTGAAGGCCGTCCGCAAGGACATCGCCCGGATCTACACCCTGATGCGGGAGCGCGAGCTCGGCATCGAGACGGTGGAGAGCGCCTGATGAGCGAGAAGAATGTGACTGAGACGAACGAGCGCGGTTTCCGCAAGACCCGTGAGGGTCTGGTCGTCAGCGACAAGATGGACAAGACCGTCGTCGTCGCCGTCGAGGACCGCGTCAAGCACGCGCTGTACGGCAAGGTCATCCGCCGTACCAACAAGCTCAAGGCGCACGACGAGCAGAACGCTGCCGGCGTCGGCGACCGCGTCCTCCTGATGGAGACCCGGCCGCTGTCCGCCACCAAGCGCTGGCGCATCGTCGAGATCCTCGAGAAGGCCAAGTAATTCCCTCGCGGGGATTTCGACAGGCAAGCACATCCCTCCTGGGGGGACCCCCTAGGAACAGTTCCGCCAGGCTCGGCAGGGGCTGACGTCCCGTAAGGGGCGGGCCCCTGCCGGGAACCGGCAGACATTCAGGAGATAGACGTGATCCAGCAGGAGTCGCGACTGCGCGTCGCCGACAACACTGGTGCGAAGGAAATCCTTTGCATCCGTGTTCTCGGTGGTTCCGGTCGCCGCTACGCGGGCATCGGTGACGTCATCGTCGCCACCGTCAAGGACGCGATCCCCGGTGGCAACGTGAAGAAGGGTGACGTCGTCAAGGCCGTCATCGTTCGCACCGTCAAGGAGCGCCGCCGTCCGGACGGCTCGTACATCCGCTTCGACGAGAACGCGGCCGTCATCCTCAAGAACGATGGCGACCCCCGCGGCACCCGTATCTTCGGCCCCGTGGGCCGTGAGCTGCGCGAGAAGAAGTTCATGAAGATCATCTCGCTCGCGCCGGAGGTGCTGTAACCGATGAAGATCAAGAAGGGCGACCTGGTCCAGGTCATCACCGGCAAGGACAAGGGCAAGCAGGGCAAGGTCATCGCGGCCTACCCCCGCGAGGACCGTGTTCTGGTCGAGGGTGTCAACCGGGTCAAGAAGCACACCAAGGCCGGACAGACCGCTCGTGGTTCGCAGACCGGCGGCATCGTGACGACCGAGGCCCCCGTCCACATCAGCAACGTTCAGCTGGTCGTGGAGCAGGACGGCAAGAAGGTCGTTACCCGCGTCGGGTACCGCTTTGACGACGAGGGCAACAAGATCCGCGTTGCCAAGCGGACCGGTGAGGACATCTGATGACTGCCACCACCAACGCGCCGCGTCTCAAGACGCGCTACCGCGAAGAGATCGCCGGGAAGCTGAAGGACGAGTTCTCCTACGAGAACGTCATGCAGATCCCCGGTCTGACCAAGATCGTGGTCAACATGGGTGTGGGCGACGCCGCCCGCGACTCCAAGCTGATCGAGGGCGCCATCCGCGACCTCACCACGATCACCGGCCAGAAGCCGGCCGTCACCAAGGCCCGTAAGTCCATCGCGCAGTTCAAGCTGCGTGAGGGCCAGCCGATCGGTGCCCACGTCACCCTCCGCGGTGACCGCATGTGGGAGTTCCTGGACCGCCTGCTGTCGCTGGCGCTGCCGCGCATCCGCGACTTCCGTGGTCTGTCCCCGAAGCAGTTCGACGGTCGGGGCAACTACACCTTCGGTCTCACCGAGCAGGTCATGTTCCACGAGATCGACCAGGACAAGATCGACCGTACCCGGGGTATGGACATCACCGTGGTGACCACGGCGACCAACGACGACGAGGGCCGTGCCCTGCTTCGTCACCTCGGCTTCCCGTTCAAGGAGGCGTAAGCGAGATGGCGAAGAAGGCTCTTATTGCCAAGGCTGCTCGTAAGCCCAAGTTCGGTGTGCGTGCCTACACCCGCTGCCAGCGCTGTGGCCGCCCGCACTCCGTGTACCGCAAGTTCGGCCTGTGCCGCGTGTGCCTTCGTGAGATGGCTCACCGTGGCGAGCTGCCGGGCGTGACCAAGAGCTCCTGGTAATCCCCTAGTTGGGCATTACCGGAGGCTCTCGGTAAGCAATCGGCTGGTGGGCGCCCGGACCCGTTTCCCGTACGCTGGAAGGGTTTGGGCGCCCCGCCGCCCGAGACCGACCGCGGGCTCCGCCCGCATAACGTCGCTTACTACGCCGTAGGTCCCCGTGCCGCACCCGTCCCGACCGAGATCGGGGAGAGGGATGGCGCATATAGGAAACCCCGGCGAGAGAGGCCGAAGGCCAATTCATGACCATGACTGATCCCATCGCAGACATGTTGACCCGTCTGCGTAACGCGAACTCGGCGTACCACGACTCCGTGGCGATGCCGCACAGCAAGATCAAGTCGCACATCGCGGAGATCCTCCAGCAGGAGGGTTACATCACCGGCTGGAGCGTCGAGGACGCAGAGGTTGGCAAGAACCTCGTCCTGGAGCTGAAGTTCGGCCCGAACCGCGAGCGCTCGATCGCCGGCATCAAGCGAATCTCGAAGCCGGGTCTGCGGGTCTACGCAAAGTCCACCAACCTGCCGAAGGTCCTCGGCGGCCTGGGCGTGGCGATCATCTCCACGTCCCACGGTCTCCTGACCGGCCAGCAGGCCAGCAAGAAGGGCGTGGGTGGGGAAGTCCTCGCCTACGTCTGGTAATCGGGAACGGAGGAATAGCTAATGTCGCGCATTGGCAAGCTGCCCATCCAGGTTCCCGCTGGTGTGGACGTCACCATCGAGGGCCGCACGGTCAACGTGAAGGGCCCCAAGGGTTCCCTTTCGCACACCGTCGCGGCGCCCATCGAGGTCGCCAAGGGTGAGGACGGCGTCGTCGCCGTCTCCCGTCCGAACGACGAGCGTCAGAACAAGGCCCTGCACGGCCTGTCCCGCACGCTGGTGGCGAACATGATCACCGGCGTGACCCAGGGCTACGTGAAGAAGCTCGAGATCAGCGGTGTTGGTTACCGCGTCCAGGCCAAGGGTTCCAACCTGGAGTTCTCCCTGGGCTACAGCCACCCGATCCTGATCGAGGCGCCCGAGGGCATCTCGTTCAAGGTCGAGTCGCCGACGAAGTTCAGCGTCGAGGGCATCGACAAGCAGAAGGTCGGCGAGGTCGCCGCGAACATCCGCAAGCTGCGGAAGCCCGACCCGTACAAGGCCAAGGGCGTCAAGTACGAGGGCGAAGTCATCCGCCGCAAGGTCGGAAAGGCGGGTAAGTAAGCCATGGCATACGGTGTGAAGATCGCTAAGGGCAACGCCTACAAGCGCGCTGCCGCCAAGCGTCGCCACATCCGCATCCGCAAGCGGATTTCGGGTACTTCGGAGCGTCCGCGTCTGGTGGTGACGCGGTCCAACCGCGGCATCTTCGCCCAGGTGATCGACGATGTTGCGGGCCACACTGTGGCCTCGGCGTCGACCCTGGACGCGTCGATCCGTGGTGGCGAGGGCGACAAGAGCGCCCAGGCCCAGAAGGTGGGCGCCCTGGTCGCCGAGCGTGCCAAGGCCGCCGGTGTCGAGGCCGTCGTGTTCGACCGCGGTGGCAAGCAGTACGCCGGGCGGATTGCCGCTCTGGCCGACGCCGCCCGCGAAGCCGGGCTGAAGTTCTAAGCCCCGGTTCCGGAGCTAGCGGACGTAACAGAGAGAGGTAAATCCAATGGCTGGACCCCAGCGCCGCGGAAGCGGTGCCGGTGGCGGCGAGCGGCGGGACCGGAAGGGTCGCGACGGTGGCGCTGCCGCCGAGAAGACCGCGTACGTTGAGCGCGTTGTCGCGATCAACCGCGTCGCCAAGGTTGTCAAGGGTGGTCGTCGCTTCAGCTTCACCGCGCTCGTCGTGGTGGGCGACGGTGACGGCACCGTAGGTGTCGGTTACGGCAAGGCCAAGGAAGTTCCGGCTGCCATCGCCAAGGGCGTGGAAGAGGCCAAGAAGAACTTCTTCAAGGTCCCCCGTATCGCCGGTACCGTCCCGCACCCGATCCAGGGCGAGAAGGCTGCGGGCGTCGTCCTGCTCAAGCCGGCTTCCCCCGGTACCGGTGTGATCGCCGGTGGCCCGGTGCGCGCCGTCCTGGAGTGCGCGGGCATCCACGACGTGCTGAGCAAGTCGCTCGGCTCGTCGAACCCGATCAACATCGTGCACGCCACGGTGACGGCGCTCAAGGGCCTGCAGCGGCCCGAGGAGATCGCCGCCCGTCGTGGCCTGCCGCTGGAGGACGTGGCTCCCGCCGCTCTGCTGCGGGCGCGTGCAGGGGTGAGTGCGTAATGGCTCGCCTCGAAATCACGCAGGTCAAGTCCGTGATCGGCAGCAAGCAGAACCACCGCGACACCCTGCGTTCGCTTGGTCTGAAGCGGATCAACGACGTGGTTGTCAAGGACGACCGTCCCGAGTACCGCGGCATGGTGCACACCGTCCGCCACCTCGTGTCGGTCAAGGAGGTCGACTGACATGGCGGAGAGCAACCCGCTGAAGGTCCACAACCTCCGGCCCGCCCCGGGCGCCAAGACCGCCAAGACCCGTGTCGGTCGTGGTGAGGCGTCCAAGGGTAAGACCGCTGGTCGTGGTACCAAGGGCACCAAGGCCCGTTACCAGGTTCCGGAGCGCTTCGAGGGTGGGCAGATGCCCCTCCACATGCGCCTCCCGAAGCTGAAGGGCTTCAAGAACCCCGCCCACAAGCAGTTCCAGGTCGTGAACCTGGACCGGCTGGCCGCGCTCTACCCGCAGGGTGGCGAGGTCACGGTGGCCGACCTGGTCGCCAAGGGCGCGGTGCGCAAGAACGAGCTCGTCAAGGTGCTCGGCACCGGCGAGATCTCCGTGGCAGTGCAGGTGACGGTTGACGCCGTCTCCGGCTCCGCCAAGGAGAAGATTGCCGCCGCCGGCGGCACCGTCACCGAACTCCTCTGAGTTCGTTGGTTCAACTGACCGGGGATGCCCATCGTTTGGGGCATCCCCGGTTGGTCGTTCCACGGGGGTACGGTCGCCGGTAAGGTGGCCTGCACTGTTTGATTTGTCCGGGGTCCGCTCCGGAACGCACCGTGCGGGCGCTGTCCGCGCGGTACAGCCGCTACGTATTCGTCGATCCTCAAGACCGTCACCTCTCAGCCTGCGAAGGCGGGAGGCGCAGGAGGCACCGTGCTCACCGCGTTCGCCCGAGCGTTCAAGACGCCCGACCTGCGCAAGAAGCTGCTGTTCACGTTGGGCATCATCGTGCTCTACCGGATCGGAGCGCACGTCCCGGTCCCAGGGGTGAACTACGCGAACGTCGAGACCTGCATGAAGCAGGCCGGCGGCAACAGCGGGTTGTTCGCCCTGGTGAACATGTTCAGCGGTGGAGCGCTGCTGCAGATCACGATCTTCGCGCTGGGGATCATGCCGTACATCACGGCGAGCATCATCCTCCAGCTGTTGACCGTGGTGATTCCCCGGTTGGAGGCCCTCAAGAAGGAGGGGCAGTCCGGGCAGGGGAAGATCACCCAGTACACCCGCTACCTGACCGTGGCACTGGCCGTGTTGCAGGGCACCGGCCTGGTGGCCACCGCCCGCAGCGGTGCGCTCTTCCAGAGCTGCCCAGTCGCCAGCCAGATCGTGCCCAACGACTCGATCTTCACCACCATCACGATGGTGGTCACGATGACCGCCGGCACCTGCCTGATCATGTGGCTCGGTGAGCTCGTCACCGACCGCGGCATCGGCAACGGCATGTCGATCCTGATGTTCATCTCGATCGCGGCCGGCTTCCCGGGCGCGCTGTGGCAGATCAAGCTCCAGGGCAAGCTCGCCGACGGCTGGATCGAGTTCTTCTCGGTGATCGTGGTGGGCCTGGCGATGGTCGCCCTCGTGGTCTTCGTCGAGCAGGCGCAGCGGCGCGTTCCGGTGCAGTATGCGAAGCGCATGATCGGGCGCCGTTCCTACGGCGGTACGTCCACGTACATCCCGCTCAAGGTGAATCAGGCAGGTGTGATTCCTGTCATCTTCGCGTCGTCGCTGCTCTACATCCCGGCGCTCATCGCACAGTTCAGCGGGTCGAAGGCGGCATGGGCGACCTGGATCGCCACCAACTTCACCAAGGGAAATCACCCCGTTTACATCATTACGTACTTCTTGTTGATCGTTTTCTTCGCCTTCTTCTACGTGGCCATCAGCTTCAACCCCGAAGAAGTTGCCGACAACATGAAGAAGTATGGTGGCTTCATCCCGGGCATCCGGGCTGGTCGCCCGACGGCCGAGTACCTCAGCTACGTGCTCAACCGGATCACGTGGCCGGGCTCGCTGTACCTGGGGCTGATCGCGCTCGTGCCAACAGTGGCGTTGGTGCTGTTCAACGCGAACCAGAACTTCCCGTTCGGCGGGACGAGCATCCTGATCATCGTGGGTGTGGGTCTGGAGACCGTGAAGCAGATCGAGAGCCAGCTTCAGCAGCGCAACTACGAAGGGTTCCTCCGCTGATGCGAATCGTCCTCGTCGGACCCCCGGGGGCCGGTAAGGGTACGCAGGCCGCGTACCTCGCCAAGAACCTCGCGATCCCGCACATCTCCACGGGGGACCTGTTCCGCGCCAACATCTCCCAGGGCACGCCCCTGGGGGTCGAGGCGAAGTCCTACATGGACGCCGGCAACCTCGTGCCGGACTCGGTCACCATCGGGATGGCCGAGGACCGCATGGAGCAGGCCGACGCGGCCGAGGGCTTCCTGCTCGACGGCTTCCCGCGGAACCTCGCGCAGGCCGAGGCGCTGGACGCGTACCTCCAGGGCAAGGGCCTCAAGCTCGACGCCGTGCTGGACCTGGAGGTCCCCGAGGACGAGGTGGTCAAGCGGATCGCCGGTCGGCGCATCTGCCGCAAGGACTCCAGTCACGTCTTCCACGTCACGTACAACCAGCCGGAGACCGAGGGCGTTTGTGACGCCTGCGGCGGCGAGCTGTACCAGCGCGAGGACGACCGCGAGGACACCGTCCGCAAGCGGCTGGAGGTCTACCACGCGGAGACCGAGCCGATCATCGACTTCTACCGGGCCCAGGGCCTGGTCTCCACGATCTCTGCCCTCGGCAAGGTCGCGGAGGTCACCGAGCGCGCGATGAGCGCCCTGGGTGGCGACGCGTAGAGCGGCACGCTCCGAACGGCCGCGGTTGTCCAGCATGGGCACCGCGGCCGTAGTGTTGGGCGGGCGGGAAAAGCCCGCGGACGAGAGTGAAGGCGGAAGGCACCGGCATGCTGGAGATCAAGAACCCCGCACAGATCGCGAAGATGCGCGAGGCGGGGCTGGTGGTCGCCGCCATCCACGCGGCCACGCGTGAGGTCGCGGTGCCGGGTGCCACGACCAAGGACCTGGACGACGCGGCGCGCAAGGTACTCGCCGAGCACGGCGCGAAGTCCAACTTCCTCGGCTACGGCGGTTTCCCCGCCACGATCTGCACCTCCGTGAACGACGTCGTCGTGCACGGCATCCCGTCCGCCGACGAGGTGCTGCAGGACGGCGACATCATCTCCATCGACTGCGGCGCGATCATCGACGGCTGGCACGGCGACGCCGCGTACACCGCCTTCGTCGGGTCCGGTCACTCCGCGGAGCTGGTCGAGCTCAGCCGGGTCACCGAGGAGTCGATGTGGGCGGGGATCGCCGCGGTCGCCAAGGGCAACCGGCTGGTGGACATCTCCAAGGCGATCGAGGGGTACATCCGCCGGCAGCCGCGGCCGGCCAGCGGCAAGTACGGCATCGTCGAGGACTACGGCGGCCACGGCATCGGCTCGCAGATGCACATGGACCCGCACCTGCTGAACTACGTCGACCGCAAGCGCGGCCGCGGCCCGAAGCTGGTGCCCGGCTTCTGCATCGCCATCGAGCCGATGGTCAACCTCGGCACCGCCAAGACCCACGTCCTCGAGGACGACTGGACGGTCAAGTCCAACGACGGCAGCTGGTCCTCGCACTGGGAGCACTCGGTCGCGCTGACCGAGGACGGTCCGCTGGTGCTCACCGCCCCCGACGGCGGCAAGGCCAAGCTCGCGTCCCTCGGCATCACCGCGGCGCCCGACCCGCTGGCGTAGCGGTCCGCCCGTCGCCTTCGCACGCCGTGTCGTACGCGTAATGATCTCCGTGGTGGGCAATACTCCTGGATTCGTCTTTTCTCAGGCACTGACGTAGACTGACGCGTCGGCTCTCGTGCACCCGTGTGCCCGCACGTCGGGTGCGGCAGTGCAAGTGAGTCGATCAAGGTAGCCGATCCGAAAGGCGAAGCGTGGCCAAGAAGCAAGGTGCCATCGAAATCGAGGGCACCGTGATCGAGTCTCTGCCGAACGCAATGTTCAAGGTAGAGCTCCAGAACGGTCACAAGGTCCTCGCGCATATCAGCGGCAAGATGCGGATGCACTACATCCGTATCCTCCCGGATGACCGGGTCGTCGTGGAGCTCTCTCCCTACGACCTGACGCGTGGCCGGATCGTCTACCGGTACAAGTAGATCTTGCCGACGCCCCGCTCCCGTGGGGCAGCGGCACTGACCCGGAGAACCTCACATCCCATGAAGGTCAAGCCGAGCGTCAAGAAGATCTGCGACAAGTGCAAGGTGATCCGCCGCCACGGCCGGGTCATGGTCATCTGCGACAACCTGCGCCACAAGCAGCGCCAGGGCTGACGCACGCCGACCACCTGCATTTCGCAGTTCGCGCGACGCAAGCACATCACGTACATATGCAGTCACCCGACCCCGCGCCCCGCGCGAGGGACGCCACCCCCGGCTCGGAGGCCGGGGACCCGGCTCGTAATACCGAAGAGTCTTACGGGAACGGTGCTGCGGAAGACCTCCGAATAGCCATCAGGAGCCACATCAATGGCACGCCTCGCAGGCGTTGACCTCCCGCGCGAAAAGCGGGTGGAGGTCGCCCTCACCTACGTCTTCGGTATCGGGCGGACGCTCTCGCAGCAGACCCTCGCCGCCACCGGCGTGAACCCGGACACCCGGGTCCGCGACCTGGCCGAGGAAGACCTGGTCAAGATCCGCGAGTACGTGGACAACAACCTCAAGACCGAGGGTGACCTCCGTCGCGAGATCCAGGCCGACATCCGCCGCAAGGTCGAGATCGGCTGCTACCAGGGTCTGCGTCACCGTCGCGGCCTGCCGGTGCACGGTCAGCGCACCAGCACGAACGCCCGTACCCGCAAGGGTCCGCGTCGCGCGATCGCCGGCAAGAAGAAGCCGGGCAAGAAGTAGTCCTCAGCAGGACCACGTCAGCGGTCTTCGCTGTAGGACCGACCACCTCCACGGGAGATATTGAATGCCTCCGAAGGGCCGTACGGCCGGCGCCAAGAAGGTGCGCCGCAAGGAGAAGAAGAACGTCGCCCACGGGCACGCTCACATCAAGAGCACGTTCAACAACACGATCGTTTCGATCACCGACCCGACCGGGAACGTGATCTCTTGGGCCTCTGCCGGCCACGTCGGCTTCAAGGGCTCGCGCAAGTCCACCCCCTTCGCCGCGCAGATGGCTGCCGAGTCGGCCGCCCGTCGCGCGCAGGAGCACGGCATGCGCAAGGTCGACGTCTTCGTCAAGGGTCCGGGTTCGGGCCGCGAGACCGCCATCCGTTCGCTTCAGGCGACCGGTCTTGAGGTGGGCTCCATCCAGGACGTCACCCCCACCCCGCACAACGGATGCCGCCCGCCCAAGCGTCGCCGCGTCTGACCCACTGAAGTAGGAGACAACTAGACAATGGCGCGTTACACCGGGGCCGACTGCAAGCGTTGCCGTCGGGAGAAGCAGAAGCTCTTCCTCAAGGGGAGCAAGTGCGAGAGCGCGAAGTGCCCGATCGAGATCCGTCCTTACCCCCCGGGTGAGCACGGTCGCGGGCGCACCAAGGACAGCGAGTACCTGCTGCAGCTTCGTGAGAAGCAGAAGTGCAGCCGCATCTACGGTGTCCTTGAGAAGCAGTTCGTGAACTACTACAAGGAAGCGAACCAGAAGACCGGCAAGACCGGTGAGAACCTTCTGCGCATCCTTGAGACCCGCCTCGACAACGTGGTCTACCGGGCCGGCTTCGCCAAGTCCCGCGACCACGCCCGTCAGCTGGTGCGTCACGGACACATCCAGGTCAACGGCCGCAAGACCGACATCCCGTCGTCCCGCGTCGCCGTGAACGACATCATCGAGGTCCGCTCGGGCTCCAAGAACCTGACCCCCTTCGAGGTGGCCAAGGCGGAGGCCGGCGAGAAGACCGTCCCGGCGTGGCTCGAGGCGATGCCCTCTCAGCTGCGGATCCTCGTGCACAGCCTGCCCGAGCGCCCGGTGATCGACACCCAGGTGCAGGAGCAGCTGATCGTTGAGCTCTACTCCAAGTAGGAGCTGAGCGAAGTGGTCCGGGCGGTACGGAGCCGATGGCGTCGTACCGCCCGTACCCTTTGAAGTACAGCGGACGTCAAATAGCGGGCGTCCACGACTGAAGGAAAGACACCATGCTGATTGCTCAGCGTCCCTCGTTGACCGAAGAGGTCGTCGACGAGTACCGCTCCCGGTTCGTGATCGAGCCGCTGGAGCCGGGC